>JAFGQH010000043.1 GCA_016935815.1 Bacilli bacterium
GTCCCAAGTAGGGTTTGTTTTGCATTTGGATCTTTGTAGTCTACATTGGAGAAAAGAATATCCATTTCCTTTAACAACTCGATTTCTTTGATCCCTTTGTCAAATAATTTCATCAAAGTTTCTCCGAGCTCAATCAAGTTGCTTGCATAAAGAGCGGTAAAAGCAACGGATTCTCCCTTTGCGGAAGCCATATCCAAAGCATCATTCCAATCTGCACCCTCGATGCGAATATTGTTGTGTTCTCCAACATTGTAAAACGGAATCACATTTTCCAATATCAAATGTTCAAGAATCGTTCCTTCATAATCTTTTCCTGTTGCGTTCTTTTGAATGGGATCCCTGGATTCGAAACCGGAATCAACTTGTTTTGTATAATGATGGAATTTATCTTTGAAGTACTTTTGAGGAGCTAAAAGGAATGGGTAATCTCCACTTTTGTTCACATAGAGCATTGTTGTGATAAACGGCCAACTTCCATGATCCATCCAGACTTTTGCAATGTTGTTTCGATCTGCTTTAAATTCTCCAGGATTATCGCCTATAATCGTAGCATTACTACCATCAATACGGACTCCCAAAAAATTATTCAGTAGCATGGATCTCACTTCTTGCGGATTCATGAGAATCAAAGCCAAACTGTCCTGCCAAAGGTCTCTCCATCCTCTTCCGCCTCTACCATAATCATGGTGGGGAAGAAAAGAACACCCATAGATGCGACGGAGAATCGGTTGTAAGGTAACCCATTTCAACCAGCCATTCATCTGTTTATCTGCGAACGAAAATTGAAGCGTGCTCAGTTCTTTATCCCAAGCATTCTTTGTCGCCTCTTTCCTGACTTCAAACGATTCAAACGTAAGCGATTTAAAATCATTTTCAGAAGAACCGTCCTTGTCTGTCGCAATGGATATTAAGAAAGAAATTTCTTCCTCTGATTTTAAATTCACAGGATGGAATTCGAACCCTCCAGTCAATTCAAAACCGGATACATGGTCACCTACAGAATGAGAACTTTCAAAGTCTTCTCTCACAACCTCAGGATCAAGAAGCTTTCCGCCTTCCCCAATCAATTCTTCCAAAATTGGCCAGTAATTTTTAATGGATGTTTGTCCATCTGTTTTGACGAATACCCCGTAGTTGTTTGTGTTTATATGGTGACCTCTTTCATCAAACGTAAAAGTTGGTTTATTGACGATACCGAAGTCACGAATGGTCGCTTTGTTCAATAGTGAGGTGACGTGTCTGTGATCACGAATATTATCAGCACTTCTGGAATAGAGAGGTATGCTGACGACAGGTTTCACCTTCATTAGAGCGCCAGATTTGTTTTGGAACGTCACTTTATGCAGTTCTTGATACCCATCCTCAAATGGCACAAAACTTTCGATTGTGCATTCGATTTCTTGATTGGACCGAATGATTTTATGAATCAAAAGATCCGCTTCCAATGTAACATCATCCTTGTGAAGCATTTGATAAGGAGTGTTTCCCGTTATGCTCCAGACATAGTCATCATTGACCTTGAAGTAAAGATTGCGATTCAAAAAGGAATTGTGGAAGTCTTCATTTGTTACCGGTGTCAAAAGAAACCGGTTTTGATCTACTTTCGCATCTCCTCCCAGTTTTGGTGTTATCGAACTCTTCATCCCTTTGTAATTGGTCAAAGGAAAATAGAGGTAACTGTATGCATCGGCATGTTCCAATGTGAAACTACCGTTTTCTCTTACATTCAAATTGCTTTTCATTTCATTGTCTCACTTTCATTCTAATGTGAATTTCGGCTGACGATAAAGATCGTATATCCCCCAATGTTTTTCTGGTTCATCCGGATTGGAAGCGCCTTTCCAAGGTTCGTCGAAGGCCTCAAACAAGAATGTTAAGACTTGATTCTTATCAGCCCATTCTGTAATTTCTTTCACGAATCGTTCTTGAAATGCGACACTTGCATGTTCTGGTACAATTCCTCTTCCATTGCTTTTTGTAGTCCATCCAGTTTCGGTAATGATACATCTCTTGTG
Source organism: Bacilli bacterium (assembly GCA_016935815.1). GTDB lineage: Bacteria > Bacillota_I > Bacilli_A > Izemoplasmatales > Hujiaoplasmataceae > 4572-104. Next base: position 2,016 of record JAFGQH010000043.1, read on the forward strand.
GGGATAAAATCTGGCAATCATCTCGAAATCATTGATAGCCGTTTCGAGTCCTTCATCAATCCCTTTCCCAATCCAAACAGGATAGGTGTGAATACTGATTAGGTCTACCGCTTCAGCGACTTCTTGCAGAATTGATGTCCAATAATGATTGTTCTCGCAATAGGTCACCAATTGGTTTGTGTTGGCTTTTAATTGATTGACAAAATATAGGACTCTTTTAGGGGATACCAAATTCTCGTTCCATTCCGGCACCGCTTCATTCCCGGCGGATACAGCGAAAATGATGTTCGGGTATGCTTGCGCCAGACGGATCTGTTCTTGCAAATTATCTTCATTCGTCTGAATATTGTCTTTGATTTGTTCTTCGGTATAAATACCGCCCCAAGCACATTCGGGATTGCTTATTTCACCTCGTAGATCAATTCCCAACATCACTTTTAGGTCAATATTTTCATTTTGGATAACCTCTAGGACTGTCTTGGCATGTTGACTTGGATCATATAATCTGATGTAATCGAATTTCTTCTCTAGAATGAGTAAATCCTCTTTGATTTCATCATAACTTGGATAGCTTTTTATGGCTGGATTTTGACCCGCTCGATACCCGGAATAACAAATTGCTCTACCATACTTGAAGTCTTTCATCATCTGCACCCCTTTTCACACAGTATCATTATACTTGATTGAGGATTGAACTTCAACGAAAACACTTGTTTAGTTTTTTTGAGGACATTGTGGGATTATGATTTGCTTTTTTCTAGGTTTGTTTTATAATTGATTTGGTGATAAAATTGAAGAAAAAAACTGCATTGTTAATCTTGTCCATTGGAACGATCGGTGTGTTGGCAACAATTATATCGGTTGCTTTGGACAATCCGGATACTCCTTTGGGATCCGCTTTGGGAACGTTTAAATATTTTACGATACTAAGCAATTTGATTGTTATCGTCTACTTCTGGTTAGTGTTCTCTTTGAACATGGATCGTTTCCCGATTTTTAAAACTCTATTTGGGGCTGTAGTCGTCTATATAACAGTTACATTTCTCGTGTACGCTGTCATGTTGGAAGGCACATTTGACCTTTCTGGACTTGGACGCTTCGGTTCGATTTTATGTCACTATGTTGTTCCAATAATGACCATAGGATTCTTGATTTATTATCGGGATGAATATAGTTTCCATAACAAGGACATTTTGAAATGGATTGCGTTTCCAATCGTGTACTTTGTTTTCTTGGTTCTATTTGGAGTATTCACCGGGGATTATATTTACCCATTCTTTGATATCAATGAAGTCGGATTTTTAGCATTTTTAATCGCATTTCTCGGTATCATGGGTTTGTTTATCTTGTTATCTTTCTTGGTAATATTGATTACCAGGCCAATCAAAAAAAATTGAGTTCGGAACGAATCCGAACTCTTTTTTATAGGATGTGTCCTTCTTCAGGTACAATGCAGATGAATCGAAAATCCGCTTCACCAGCATTTCTAAATTGATGTAGACTGTTTCCTGGAACATAAGCATAAGCCCCTGCTTCTACAGAATGTGTTACTCCATCAATCTCCAATTCTCCAGTTCCTTCAATCACGTAATTGATATGCGGCCATGGATGACTGTGTTTCGGCGTATAGCCAAAAGCGCCTACTTCAACAACGCGCATGACATAGCCTTCCCAACCTTCTTTTGGCGATACCAATACTTTCATAGCAGCGGTTTTTGCCAAATCGGATGTGACTGTATGACTAATTAGATCTTTCGTATTTCCTACCATAGTATCCTTCCTTATTAACAGAACTCGTCAATCTGACGGTCTGAGATTTTCATCAATTGAGTAAGTGCTAAAATCATCATTACTGTTACAGTAATAAATATCGGTATGTATCCTGCAAAATCAATGAGAATTCCAGCAATGAGTGGCAGAATCACAACCAATATATTGAGCGATCCTCGAATCCCTAGATATTCCACTCTTTCATTTAACGGAATAATATCTAGAAGATACGGTTCAAAGCCAATTTTTCTTCCCGAAATCATGAATCCCATGATAAAGAAAATGATTCCATAAGCGATTGGATTGGTAAATCCCAATATTAATGCAAGAATCGGATTCAATCCTCCCAATGCAATGCAGAAACCAACAATGTATTTGGCGTTGAATTTCGTTGCCAGGAAACCCCATAATAGATTGGATAAAATCGTCCCAACTGTTTGAATGATTAAATAGATTCCGATATAGGCGCTATCAAGGGAGAACGTTTCTAGTGCAAAAGCCATATAGAACGGCAGAAGCATGACGCTAAAGCCAGTTAGGTTCTCGACGATGATAAAGTATTTGAAGCTTTCATCTCGTTTCAAAATTGTTGGAATTTTCTTAATATAATCCTTCAATGGAATGGAAGCATCTTCACGAATGACAGATTCTGGTTCCTTTAAGAATACAAAACCGATGGATGCAATAAGCAAGCCTACAAAACCAATCGCAAGACTGATGGTATAGTTGGTGGGAAACAGGAAATTCAAAGAGAAAATTCTGGCAATCAAAAGCCCTCCCAAAAACGCTCCTGAGCTACCAAAAAATTGTTTGATTGTATATAATTTGACTCTATCCTTGGATTCAAGTTCTTTCGCCACGATATCCGAATAGGATATCCCTGCAAATCCAGCTGAGATGCTGAAGAGAAATACAAATAAGAAATAACTTCCAAGGGCGAGTTCTGGATGTGTATTTGCAAATAGATATGTGAAAATTGCCATCCCTAAAAAACTTAAACTCCGTAAATACATTCCTAGCAACAAATATATTTTTTTGTGCTTTTTTCTTCTTAAAAAATGGGAAAAGATGACATTAAAGATCAAGGGAACTCCCAACATGACACTGTAGAGCAAGCCGAAAATAATCTTGGAAGAAGTCAACGTCGTAATCAGAGCCGGAAAAACTGTATTGAGATCCAACATTGAAACGGTGATCGCAAGAAAAAATCCATGCCATATGAATGCGAAATATACATATTTTTTGGAACTCTTTTGCATCAAATCACCTCGCAATTCTATTATATCAAATCTTCGTTTGAATTGTCAGACATTTACATCAAAGAAAAAAGACCAAATGGTCTTTTTATTTGTCAAGTAAGATAATCCTAGCTGGTGTCGCTTCCACATTCTTGATTTTGAGAGGCAAACAAATCATCTTATAGGTATTCTGCTTCACTTCTTTTAGTCTCAATCCTTCAATGATGATGATTCCGTTTTCAAGCAATGCCAAGTGAGTCGGATGCCCTTTCTGAGAACGTTCAATCCCCAAACCGTCAATGCCGACCCCTTTGATTTGCCTGTCTCGTAGATAACGAGCTGCATCCATACCAAGATAAGTGAAATCATCCAAAAACGTTTCAGAATAACTATTCTTTGTTTTGAATAAAATAAAATCATCCTTTTGGATATCGAATTTCTTAACTGTATTCAAATCAATGGATTCGGTTAAATATGAGACGTCAAAAACCTTGACATCGGTAATCAAATCGCGAAGTTCTTCAACATCCGATGTGGCTCCGTTTTTCACCATATGCAGGGGATAGTCCAAATGCGTTCCGGTGTGAAGATTCATTGTGATTTCGGTTTCATGAATCTCTCCCGTATCATGAGAAGATGACGTGAGAAATTTTGGTAATTTATCCGGATTGTTTCGATAAACCTGAATCTCCGGGCTGATTGGCATTGAAACATCATAAAGCATCGATATCAACTCCTTTTTCCGTTAAGATAATTTCTTTTAGATGATCGAAATCATCATAAACATGTAATGGAATATTCATATGTTGAATTTCCGAAATGATCTCCCACATGACTTCGATCTCATCCCATCTTGTAAACAAGGTTTTGTTATTATTGAGGACGTCAAATAACAGTTTTTCATACGCTTCGGTCGTATTCCCAACCCAGTTGCAAGTATGGCAATAATCCAAATGACCAGATATGATTTCGTCGCTCAATCCCGGTTGTTTCACGTTCAATTGGAATTTCACGCCGTCTTCGGGAGCGACTTTGAACACAAGTTTGGTGTTGTTCGGTTTTGCATTGCTGAAAATTTGATTGAGATTTGTATCGTCTTTGAAGTTGATAATGATTTCACTGCGTTTTTCATCTAGTTTTTTTCCGGTGATGAAATAAATCGGCGTCCCTCTCCATTTGTCATTCATGAAATGGGCTTTGGCAAAGATGAATGTTTCGGTTTGGGAATCATCGGCGATTTTATTTTCGTCCAGGTAGCCATTATATTGTCCGAAAACAACGCTGGATGAATCCAATTTCAAATCATTCAATACTTTGACTTTTGCGTCTTTGATGTCTTCGCTTTGGAACGTTTTTGGTCTTGTCATACCAATCAAAGCCGCCATTTGAAGAAGGTGAGATTGCAACATGTCTTTTAAAGCTCCTATTTTATCGTAGTAATTACCGCGACTCATAACTCCTTCTGTTTCTTTAGCAATGATTACAATATTACGAATCGTGTTATGATTCCAGGTTTGGCCGAAAATACGATTGGCAAAACGAACAACCAAGATATTCTGAATCATTTCTTTTCCAAGATAGTGGTCGATTCGATAAATCTGTGATTCATCAAAGTATCTCCATAATTCTCGATTAATCGTCCTTGCACTTTCTAGATTTTCTCCAAATGGTTTTTCAAAAACGATTCGCTTTGATGCATCTCCCTTTGTAACTAGTCCGGAAGCACTAATTCCTTTCGCAACTTCTGGAAATAGTTTCGGAGGTAATGCCAGATAGAAGACGTTATCCGTATATCCAGAATCCTTCAAACGATGATTCAATTTCTGATAATCTTCGATTTGATTCAAATGAAAATAGACAAATTCAAGGACCTCTTCTAAAACGGTCCAATCTAACATCTCTTTTACTTGTTTTTTTGCATCTTCGATGTATTGTTTCAAAGAGATGTCATGGCGCGCTAAAAGGTATACCCTGTCATCTTTTTTTAAGCGTTTCTGACGAATCAAATTATCGATAGCTGGTAGCAGTTTTTTATAGGTAAGGTTCCCAGTGGAACCAAAAATGACAATAGATTTTTTCATCTTTGTACTCTCCCTTTGAATTTCCATATCTATTGTACCACTATTCGAAACGATAGACCATCGATATACTTAAAAAGATATGCGTTGAAATTGTGAATATTGTTCACACAAAAGTTTCTTATATTATACAAGAAGTATTCACAGTCGCGCGTTATACTATGCTTGCATATCAAAACTTACGGGAGGACAACATTGAACAGAAAATACTTAAGAATATTTACACTACTGCTATTTTCAATGACATTTCTTATTTCCTGTGATGCTTTATCTTTATTTCCAACAACGACAACGGCATATACTGAAACGGATTCTTCCACAACGGCATCATCCAGTGTATCAAACACAGCGACAAATGATACTCTGTATCAATTATCAAGTGATGAATTAGCCTCATATCTGGCTAATTTGGATACCACTGATCCAGTGGTCGCCGCTACGATCGTAATGCCTTCCGTAGTTGAAATCACTGTGGAATACGAATATTCATATACTTCAACTTATCGCACACCATGGGGTACCACATCGGACACCGTGACGAATTCAGCCACCTCAGAAGCTACCGGGTTTTTCATCAACTCGGATGGATATCTAGTCACAAATGCTCATGTGGTCTCATTGACAGATTATGAAAGTTATACCGACTTCCAATATCTCTCCCGATCTGTCACATTCTCATTCGCCGATTCCAGTGATGTCTATACTGCTTCAATTGTCGCATATGACACCGATCTTGATTTGGCGGTATTGAAAAGCGATACGGCATTTAGCAACCAAAATTACCTAACATTCTTCGGAATCGATTCCAACAACGATGTAACCGTATATTATGGTGAAGACGTTATCGCTGTCGGGAATGCTAACGGCTATGGAATCTCAGTTACTTCCGGCGTCATATCCGCTCCACTCAGATATTTTGAGGACGGGTCCAATGTCATCGAAGCGATCCAAACCGATGCAGCAATCAATTCCGGAAACAGTGGAGGACCATTGACCAATCTCTATGGAGCTGTTGTCGGTATCAACTCCTTCAAGATCGTCACTAGCACTTCAGAAAGCTTAGGGTACGCAATTCCTTCAAATGTGGTCATGAATTATCTTGATAGTTTGGGAATCGGATATTCTGTTACAACAGAACGCGCATATCTAAGTTAAAATAAGTAGTCCCCCCCTCTATAGAAAGCCACATCAAAATCGTGGCTTTTTATTTTATAACTCATCTTCAAGAAACATTGTGTTATAATACATTTTGAAGGAGTGATACTATGCCAAATCCATTTACAAATCACAAGAATAGCGTATATGCGAAAAATGGCGTTGTTGCGACGAGCGAAGGCTTGGCGGCTCAAGCCGGATTAGAGATATTAAAGAAAGGCGGGAACGCTGTAGACGCAGCTGTTGCGACAGCTGCTGCTTTGACTGTTGTGGAACCTTGCAGCAACGGAATCGGTAGCGATAACTTTGCAATTGTATATTTCAATGAAAAGCTATATGGTTTGAATAGTAGCGGATATAGTTCTCGAAATATTAACATAGAGGCCGTAAAATCTAAAGGATTCGACAAGATGCCAAGACAGGGTCTGATTCCAATCACAGTTCCCGGAACTCCTAAGGGTTGGGCAAGATTGATTGAACGCTTTGGAAACCTATCATTGATTGAGGTACTGACACCAGCAATCGATCTGGCCAGAAACGGCTTTGCACTAAGCGAAACAGTCGGTTGGTATTTTGACAAAGCGATAAAATATTATCAAGAAAATAATAAGACTTCTGAATTCAATCATTTTTTCGATGTTTTCACAAAAAACGGAACAAGATATTCACCAGGAGATATTTTTCAAAGTGAAGATCTTGCAAGAACACTAGAAGAAATCGGTCTGACCGACAGTGACAGTTTTTACAAAGGTGCGCTTGCAGAAAAGATTGTTGAATTCATGGAAAAGTATGGAGGATTCATTGATAAAACAGATTTGGCGGAATACGATTGCGAGTTTGTCGAACCAATCAGAGTAAATTATCATGGTTACAATATCTGTGAAATACCGCCAAACGGTCAGGGGATCACAGCGTTAATGGCTTTGAACCTATTAAAGAAAGATCACCCAACTGAACGCACAGAATATACGATCCATAAACAAATCGAAGCCATCAAAATCGCTTTTAGCGATACCTTGAAATATGTTACAGATCCGAAATTCATGAAAATGAATCCGGATTTCTTGCTAAGCGATGAATACATTGCCATGCGTGAAAAGGACCTGACAGATACTGCTCAAAACCAAGAACCAATCGAATATCTAAAAAGCGGAACAGTGTATTTGTCTACTGCCGACAAGGATGGAAATATGGTCTCATTTATCCAAAGTAATTACATGGGCTTTGGAAGTGGTATCGTGATTGACGGCACTGGAATCTCAATGCAAAATCGAGGCCATACCTTTTCACTAGATCCGACGCATCATAATCGTTTGGAACCAAGAAAAAGGACTTATCACACAATTATTCCTGGTTTCATCATGAAAGATGGACTGGCTATAGGACCATTTGGAGTCATGGGCGGATTCATGCAACCACAAGGTCATCTCCAAGTAATCATGAATATGATCGATTTCAACATGGACCCTCAGACAGCTCTAGATGCACCAAGATTTCGTTGGGATGAATCACTGAATGTAGCTCTAGAAGATACATTTGAAGCAGAATTTGTTCAATCGCTCAAGAAGCGAGGTCATATGATTAAATCCGAATCAAGAGGGAGTTCGTTCGGCCGCGGCCAAGTCATCTTGAAACAGGGAAATCATTATCTAGCCGGTACAGAAACCCGATGTGATGGACACATAGCATATTACTAGTAATACGTTCTATTGTATGCAATAAAAAAGGGATGCAACCTGATTGTTCCCTTTTTTTCATATAATCATTAATCTAACATGCAAATCATTTCATTCCAACAAACGCAATACGTATAATGAAAATGTAACGAATCGGAATATCCAACATTTTTTAACTAAGAGGAACTTCTATGATTGCGCTGATATATTCATATTTATACGTAATTATTATAATAATTATAGCAACAATACTGGATAATAAAAGAATATTAAGTGATGAAGGCAGTAGGAAATTCATCCATATCTGTGTTGGCAACTGGATTTTGCTAGCATATTTTCTTTTTGATGATCTATATCTAGCTCTCATTCCACCTTTTACATTCATTTTCTTGAATTGGTTATCTTTCCGATTTAATCTTGTAAAAGCAATTGAGAGAGAGAACAAATCCATCAACGACCTTGGATCGGTGTATTATGCTATAAGCCTTTTCCTTTTGATACTAGTTGATTTTCTCTTGTTTGATGAAATCAAATTCGCCGTGTTGCCAATCTTGATCATGGGGTATGGAGATGGACTCAGTGCGGTCATAGGAAAAAAGTTCAAATCAATTCTGATTTTAGGTAACAAGACGCTTTACGGAACCATTACAATGTTAATGGTTTCTGTTATTCTGACCATTATTATGGGATATGACCTTCCAACAATACTGATAATATCAATATCGGCTGCATTTGTTGAATTGGTCACTCCCAAGGGATTTGATAATCTTACCGTGCCAATCTTGATTTATGCCTTATTGTATTTTTTTGTTTCACTTTGACCATATGCTTCTTTCTATAGAATCATACAAAAAACTGGCATCATATGATATCGACCTATTTTCAAAGTTCAACCTCGATATAGACTCCATAATGATCACTCACCGGGTATTCTTGAAACAAGATCTCATGATGAAGCACATCTACATTATAGTTGGAAATAAAATAGTCTATTCTCCTGTTTGACTGTTCATTTACTTCATCTCCTTTGAACGTGGGTTCTACTTCATTTTGTAAGAGATCATGCCAGTCGGAATTCCTAATTTTCTTATACTCGGAAGATTCAGGGCTGATATTGAAATCCCCAGCTATAATGCCTTTGATTCCAGATTCAAACGAATTTATCGCCTTTTCAAATTGGTTTTCAAACACTTCTTTCCCATCGGACCAACCAAAATGAGTCGTAGAAAAGACAACATTTTCAATTCCATCTACAGAAACACTGAGAATGTATCTTGTTTTCCAGTCTAAATAGTCATCGACTGTGGAAATCAATATGCTTGATCTCATCTTTATGGGTCTAGACGATAAGATGGCCAATCCCTCATCATAAATTCCGAAGCTTTGTTTGAAAGGAAGATATTCCAAGTAGTAATCCTTGCCTTTGGACTGAAGTATCTTGATCAGACTCAACGCGTAGTTATCATCTTTGACTTTACTGAAAACGAATGATTTTGTATTGGTCTGCGCTACTTCTTGCAAAAACACAAGATCCATATTCTTCTCTATTATGCTATCAGCAATTCTGTTTTGTTTTTCATATAAATTTTCCTCAACCAAACAATGAAGATTTAAAGTCATCATATGTAATTTCATAATTTATCATTCCTTTTCACATGTCTAGTGTATCATACTATGAACAAATTGAATTCAACTTTTCGTCATATGAAATAAGAAGAAACTGAATCATTTCATACGAGTATGTACATTATCAAAAAAAAATCACAATTTGATAAGTATTTTTTATTCCAATTACAATTATCTGCATCAATCCACATTGTTTTGTGATAAAATAATACTAGTAAATGTAAGCCAACTATTTAAAATAAGTCAAGATAAAAGAAATAAATATTGGTTATGATATGAAGACATACTAAAAAGAATGTCAAATGACAC
>JAFGQH010000044.1 GCA_016935815.1 Bacilli bacterium
GATATATCATGATGAATCAGAAAGTTATAATAATCGGTGGGGGACTTGCTGGTCTTTCTGCTGGAATTGAATTGCAGAAAAAAGGAATCAGATCGGAGATATTCGAAAAAGCACCTTGGGTGGGAGGAGTCTGCACAAGTTGGGTTCGCAATGGATATCGTTTCGATGGTTGCATCCATTGGATGGTCGGCACGAACCCGAATTCATCGTTTTTCAAGATATATGAGCAAGTAAAAGCGTTGGATGAGGCTGTTACATGTTTCCATCCGGAATCCATACTACTCGAGTACAATGGTGAAAGGTATGACATTCCGATGGAAACAGAAGCGTTCTTCGCTTTTCTTGGAAAATTGAATGAAGGTGATGAAAAGTACATAATTCAGTTGCAGAGGGCATTGAAACTGTTTTTAACAGGAGGAATGCCTGCGGGTAATCCAACGAGTATTTTCGGACTTATCGCATTTCCTTTTAAGTATTTCCCTTTCACAAGGTTGATGATGAAATATGGCGGAAAGACTATCAACGATTTTACTAAGGGAATGAAATCAAAGAAGTTGAAAATGATCATCAAGCATTTGATGCCTGGAGAATTCTCGGTATTGGCACTGATAATGATGCTAAGCATGCGTTTTACAAGGAACGGAGGATATCCTGAAGGCGGATCTCTTGATGTCATCAAAAGGATGGAATCATATTATAAGGAACTCGGTGGTACCATCCATCTAAACAGTGAAGTCACTGAGATTATAAGAGAAGGCAGGATTGTAACGGGTATCAGGTCAAAAAACAAGGTCTTCCAAGCTGACGCATTCATATCTGCGGGAGACGCGCACAATCTTTTGTACGTTCTGCTTAAGGAACCATCTTTGCATCGTCAGCTAGAGCGCTATTTAAATGAAGACGGTATCCTGTTTAGCCCGATTTCGATCGTGTCTTTCGGACTAAAGAAACAATTAGGCATCCCTTACTCAATCTTATTCGAATCGACCGAGGAACCTTTGATTCCTGGTGAAAGAAAGATAAATTCTTTGTCGGTACGGTCTTTCGATTTTGATAAGACGGCAGCTCCCAAAGGGAAAAGCAGCGTGATGGTAATGATTGGTGACTCACTGGAGTACTGGCAATCATTGAGGGAAAGAGATTTATCGGAATATAAAAACGAGAAGGATAATTTGGCCAAGAAAGTCGCTGAATACCTCAATACAAAATACCCTTCATTTTCAGAATCTATCGAGGTTGTAGATGTCGCAACCCCAGCAACCTATGTTAGACTAGCGAATCTTCACAAGGCTTCTTTCGAGGGATTCCTACCTTTGCCTAGGTTGATACGTAAATCTATCAAGCGTGAGCTTGACGGAATTGACAATTTGATTCTTACCGGTCAATGGGTGACACCAGGTGGAGGAATACCTCCGGCTATCTCTAGTGGGATACAAGCCGCAGATACCATCAAAAGGAAATTGAGGGGGAAATCATGAACGAACGCGAAGCAAACAAAGAAGTTAGATACAAGGAGATACTTACGGCGGGATTGGATCTTTTAGTCGAAAATGGCTATGCGGCATTCAAAATCCGTGATTTGGCAAAAAGACTCAACATCAGTGTTGGCCTGTTTTTTCATTATTTTGAATCCAAAGAAGACTTTTATAAGACTCTCATAAAAATTGGAATATCAAGTCCAATGGATCTTGTTGGGCAAATTCTAGAAAAAGGAACTCCATTGGATATCTTCACGATGATGGCTAATCAGATATTCGATATGATTGCAAGAGACAAATTCACCGCAAAGATGTTCCTGTTGATGCATCAGACCGCTATTAATGGTGATGTGCCTGAATCTGTGAAGGCCATGTTTTTTGATTTCGATACAATATCCCCATTGGTTCCCGTAGTAAGAAAAGGTCAAGATGAGGGAACTATCAAATCTGGAAATCCGAAAACCCTGATACTCACTTATTGGGCGGCTATCAATGGTATGGCAGAATTCTATATAAACGGAGATTGTGAAATTTTGCCGATGGGAGAATGGCTATCCGATATATTGGCAAGGCATTAGGGAGAATTTCATGAGTTTATATCTGATGATATTGAAAAACAAGAAATTCACAAAGATAATTAGAATGGCATAATTGTATCAAAATCAATCACTCAATCCAATAGTTTCAACGTATGTTGTATTTGGGAAATGGAGTGGTATGGGTTTATAACAGTGGTCAATACCCTTGGTATTGAAAACGCAAGTGTGCGTAAAATCGAGCCTGGTAATAAGTAATTTTAAGCATCTATATAATCTGTCTTTACACAATATGAGTGGAGACCTTCTTGATTGCATAGTAATCCTGATTGTTTTTAGCAATTTTTAGTTGCGTATTCTGTCGAAATAGAACTTATTTGTTGGTAGAATTTTTAGTTTGTATCGGTTACAATATATTTGTCAACAAAATAAGGAGGGAATGAAATGAGTTTTGGTCAGAATTTACAATTTTTGAGGAAAATGAGAAATAAAATGACGCAAGAAGAATTGGCTGAGAAATTGGATATCACAAGACAAACGATTTCCAAATGGGAATTGGATGCCGCGTATCCCGAGATGAACAAATTGATCGAATTATGTGATTTGTTCTCTTGCACAATGGATCAACTTGTAAGAGAAGAAATCGTGATCAATGAAGACGCGTATTCAGACATTCGAATGGAAGTAGTACCAGGATTCGATTATTTTAGATACGCCGTCATAAGTCAAGAACCGGAAGAGGATGCGATTGGACACGTAAGAACTTGGTCAAAAGCATATGAGATCGATAACCCGCAAATCATTGGATGGGATTTTCCTGTTTTGTCTCAAGAACAAATCAATGTATTTAATATGCATGGATATGCTGCGGCGTTGATTTTACCGGAAGGATTTCAGCTGAAAGACGATCGTATAGAAATGATGCATCAGGAAACACAAAAATATATCGTCATAACGATTAAGAATCCGTTTATTGCTCCATTTCGATTGATACCCAATGCATATAAAGTCTTGATGACACACATGCAAGTCAATGGAATCCATCATAAAGAGGATTCGAAATTGATAAGTTGTTTTGAAAAAGAATATCAGATCGATGACATAGAATATATGGACGTCTATATCGCTATAGAATAGAACGACTTGATTTTAGATTTAATATTTTGTCAAATGTAAGGCAATCGTTATAACAATTATTGATGAATAAGTAGAGTAATGGTTCGTATGTCAATCATTGAAAAGGAGAGAAACAATGAAAAAAATACCGTTTTTGGCGATGGCTATCTTTCTCACTCTGATGTTTCTGTATTTTCGGATGTGTTTTGTAAATGCCGGGGTGAACCTAAGATATGTGGATTATCTGAATCATCTGATATTTGCAGGAACAATCACTACGATATTTTTGCTGATTCCAAAATTGAATCTTAAAGTGCTGGGAGCGCAAACCACGGTATTGTTTCTATATTCACTTTACGTTCTTTGGTTTCTTTTGAATTACGAATCTCACCAACCTGGTACGATATATTCGGTCAATTTCTTTTTTGAAACCAAGTATTATTACCTGAGAGACCTCAGCGGGATCGATCATGCTTTGGCAGATTTGGAACTCTATTTGTTGGTGCCATATTCGGCTTTGTTGGTTGGCAACGTCTTGTTTTCAAAACCGCTTATTTATCCCAAAACGGATTTGAAATGGGTCATCTTCATTTTGACGATTCTCGCTTCTTTGGCCATGCCGATATGGTATGTTTTAGAAGTGATTCTTCATACGAATCTGGCAGCTTGGATGGTAGGAGAGAATTTTTGGCTATTCTTTGTAATTGCTTTTCTTCTGTGGCTGTTCCTGACCCATCTGGGTTATGATAAGCTGTCAAAAACGAGTCTTGGTATGTTATATATCGCATATCCTTTGGGTGTTTGTTTGCCGTATTTTCTTTTGGTGCCGGTCATGGAGATGATTGAAGGTGACTTCCTCGATTCTCTCTTTTTGGATTTCTTGAATCTATTCAGTTTCGCCATTTCATTTGTATTTGCAATAGGATTGTTTGTTGCCTTGAAATCAAGAAATGTCAAATATCTGAAACTGCTTTCTTTGGTGTATTGGGTATCGATGTTTGTCTATTGGTTTGTCGTCCTTGCGATTTCCTTGGGAGGATTTGGCGCTGGATCTGTGTAGAAACCTATTTCAACAAAAAAGGCTTGCACATTCGCAAGCCTTTTGATTGGTCATTCGTCTGATGATAAAGAAACAAGTTGAGTTTTGACTCCATCAATGAGATCAAGTTCCTTTTTGATCACAGAGATATCATCTGGTTTATCATCCAATTCCAAGAGGATCAATCCATCATTTGCACAGAATTCTCCGGTTTGATGCAATCCCAGTCTGGTTTTGATATTGCAGCCATATTTGGTCAATAAAACTTGAACTTGTTTGGCACTATCGTTGCGATGGTTGACTAGAACCATCATGATATTGAATTGGCTCATTCATAGACCTCCTTATACGATGATTATAGCACATATGAGGGAGTGATTGTGAGTTTCACTTGAAATTTCCGAATATCTTCTTGGGTTGTGGTATAATCTATAGTTGAAGAATACGAAAAATCTGCGGAGGTTGTACTATGGACTCAAAATCGCTTTTAAGATATGTGTATATTACCGCAATCGTAGCGTGGGTATCGCTTGGATTGATGTATCTGTTCTATACGGTTTTTCCAGTGGAGATCCCCTTTCAGATCCTGATGATACTCAATGTGTATTTATTGCCGATTTGGGTATATGGGCTTACAACCGGAGTCGATAAGTTTGCGCCACAAACGGATAAAAAAACACAGAAAATCGCCTTGATCGGAATCAATTTCTTCGTTTGGATCTATCAACCCGCAGTATGGCTTGGACTGTTTGGCAATCTCACGGATTCGCCGACAAAATTGATATTGATCGGTTTTCCAATGCTGGTGTATATGGTCTTTGTTTTGATCGGATATTTCGTCCATTTCAAAAAGAAGATGAAATTCATGTTGACGCTGAAAAACGTGATTATGACCGTTTATGTGCTGTATTTGATCATCCTTACGGTTTCCATGTCGAATGTTCAATGACGTTATAATGTTAAGACAATCTTCGGATTGTCTTTTTTATTGACGAAACCAAGATTATTTGATAAAGTATTATGTGTGACATAGTAATTTGGAGGATATATGAAACGGACAACATTGGGTGAACTGATTGCCAACGCCGTTAGTCATGGAGTTGGATTTCTACTGGCGATAACCGGTTTGGTATTGCTTTTGGTGAAAGCGGAAGGAACGGCTGAGATATTGGCTTCTTTGGTATTTGGGATATCCATGATCATTCTCTATATCTCAAGTACATTGTTCCATTCGTTTCCGGAAAAGATGAAACGCGTGTTCACAGTATTTCAAAGACTGGATCATTCCAGCATTTTCTTATTGATTGCTGGGACTTACACCCCGTTTCTGATTTTGGTGGTGCATAATACCAAGGGTTATATCTTGCTCGCTTGCTTGTGGGTAATCACAATAACCGGAATTGTATTCAAAGCGATTTGGATTGATCGATTCAAATGGATTCATCTGGCAATCTACTTGATTATGGGTTGGTCGGTTTTGTTCGTGTATGATGATTTCATTCAGAACATCGGCAATTACTGGTTTGTCGTATTGGGAGGAATCAGCTATACGGCTGGAGTTGCATTCTATGTCTCAAGATTCAAGTATTCCCATTTTGTTTGGCATCTGTTCGTGTTGGCGGGAACATTCTTTCATTTTTTGGCAATTTGGAATATATTATAGATAATTTTCAGAGGGATTCTCAAAAGAGAATTCCCTTTTTTATACCTTGTGATATAATGAAATCAGAATTGTCATATCCATTTATAAAAAGAAGGAAATTGCCGATGGAATTTAAGATTTGGATCCGTTTGTTTATTGTTTTGATAGCGTCTTTTAGTATGATGTCTTGTCTTGTGGAACCAACTACAGTCACAGATGAAGATGGTTTTATTTATCAGGAATACTATGGTAGCGAAGATTATATCGTCTATCTGGATAACGTAGCTGGAGAGGATTCGATTGTAGTACCATCGATCTATAACGGTCACTGGATTGTGGCAGTCGGCATGTATGGTTGGGATAAGTCGGTTCGTTTGGCTACTGCCATCGAATTGCCGGATACGATCAGCCATATCCTAGCTGACGCGTTTTCTGGTTTCGCTAATTTGGAGACCCTCATCATACCAGACCATGTGACTACGATTGGAGATAGCGCTTTTAGGGGTTGCACCAGTTTGACTTCGATATGGATACCAGAAGGAATCGTCAGTTTGCCAAACTATTTGTTTAAAGACTGTACGTCTTTGGCGGAAGTTTCTTTCCCTTCCACACTCAATGCAATCAGTGCATCGGCATTTCAAGGCACATATGAACTAGACACGGTGGAGTTCAGAAACAGCGAGAATTTCCGCTTCGTTGACGGCTTGATCACGGACTTCCATAAAAATGTGTTGGTCGTCTATATGCCATTCAATCAGGATGTTTCCTATACCGTGCCGGATTACATCACTCATATTGGGGAGTTCGCCTTTGCAGAAAATACCGTGCTAGAAGAAGTCATCATACCGGATACCGTCATGACGCTTGGGTCTAACGCATTCACTCGTTGTACCAGTCTTTTAAGCGTAGATATCGGTGGTGGTATCGAGAAATTGGAAAACAATTTATTCTACGATACGGAGAACCTGGAAACCGTCACCTTGCACGAGGGTTTGTTGACGATAAGCATGCATGCATTTTACATGACAAACGGGTTGCAATATATCAATATTCCAGCAAGTGTCACTTCGATCGAATCCATGGCCTTCCATTATTGCGTTGATCTGGTTGCGATCAATGTGGATTCGAAGAATTTGAATTACACTTCAGTGGATGGTGTTCTTTATACAAAGAATATGGAAGAATTGATTACCTATCCTTGCCAAAAGACGGGAACCAGTTTTACGATACCTAACGGGGTGATAATCATCAAGGAGAGTGCTTTTGAAGCCAATTACGAACTACGGTATCTGGTCATTTCGCCAACTGTGGAAACCATTGAACAAAGTGCGTTCCAATATATGGATTTGTCAACGGTCTTTATTCCCGATTCTGTCACAACGATTGGCCGCAATGCATTTTACGGACATACCGGTCTTACGATTCGTTGTGAAGTATCGTCAAAACCTGACGGTTGGAATACTGCATGGTATATGACAGGACAAACGCTTGTTTGGGGTTACACACAATCAAAGTAATTCAAAAGATCGCTTCAAGCGGTCTTTTTTTATGAACAAATCATTAATCATAGATTAATCCTTTCTCAGCATTCGGAATGAAAACATTTTCATTCAAAAACGACTTGATAATTGCTTTGTGATGTGTCATAATCTTGCTTAACAAAACGTTGAACAGGAGAAGTAGAGTTCCCGATGACGCATAGAGAGCTGTTGGTTGGTGGAAAACAGTAGGGGAAGGAAATCGAACGTGCCTGGGAGTTGAATCGTCGAAAGGAATGGAGGCGATTACGCATGACCTGCGTTATGGGTTTGAGAGCTTGATATGATTCCGGATTGGTCCATATCAAGAATTAAGGTGGTACCGCGATTCAAGATCGTCCTTATCTAGGACGGTCTTTTTTTATTTGTTTTAAGGGAGGTGATGTCATGAATATATTCGATTACGACAAAATAGAACCTTGGATCCCTTACCTGATAGGGGGGATCGGCGTGACGTTATTGATCGCGCTTGTAGCTGCGATCATCGGAATCGTTTTGGGTGTGTTGCTTGTGGTGATGCACAACAACAAAATCCTAGGGAAATTATCGTTTGCGTATATAGACATCATTCGAGGAACACCGCTGTTGTTGCAATTGTCGATCATATACTTGGCAATTCCGCAATTGTTAAGGGAAATATTCGTCTACGGTCTTGGGTATGAAGCGAATTTCGCTTTGCCAGCCTTGACTGCGGCATTTATCACCTTCGGGCTGAACAGTGGGGCCTATCTATCAGAAATCATACGAAGTGGTATCAATTCCGTGGATCAGGGAGAGATTGAAGCCGCAAGAGCGCTAGGCATCAATAAGTTTCATATGTACAAAGACATCATTCTGCCGATTGCGTTCAAGAATTCCTTCCCCGCTCTGATGAATGAATTTATCACTCTGATCAAAGAGACATCCGTAGTCAGCGTGATCGGTGTTGCTGATCTGTTCCGTAGACAACAGATTGTGACATCACAGACGTTCCGTTACTTTGAGGCTTTGATCATCATCGGTATCATTTACTATGTGATCATCAAAATCTTCAGTTATGCAGGAAGAAAAATGGAGGTGATGATGCGACATGGTTAAGATGACAAATGTACACAAGTCCTTTGGTGATTTACATGTGCTAAAAGGCATCACTCACCATTTTAAAAAAGGCAAAACAACCGTGATACTAGGAGCGTCCGGAAGCGGAAAATCCACATTGCTTCGTTCCATCAATCAGTTGATTGAAATCGAAGAGGGAGAAATCATCGTTGATGGACAAGATGTATCCAAAGTAAAGCATACCGATCTAGTCGCACATATCGGCATGGTATTCCAGCAATTCAATCTTTTCAGCAATATGAATGTGTTGAAAAATGTCATGTATACATTGGTGACTGTGAAAAAGATTGAAAAAGCAATAGCGAAAGAAATGGCCATGGAAGCGATTCGGAAAGTCAACATGGAAGACAAACTTCAAAGTTATCCCGCACAGCTATCCGGCGGCCAAAAACAACGTGTCGCATTGGCAAGAGCAATGGTATTAAGTCCGAATCTCATGTTGTTTGATGAACCGACAAGTGCTTTGGATCCGGAAAAAGTCAATGAGGTATTGGATGAAATCAAGAAACTGACCCACATCGGTTTGACCAATATCATAGTGACACATGAAATCGGCTTTGCAAAAGAAGTTGCAGATGAAGTGATTTATATGGATGAAGGAAAAATCATTGAGTATGGAACGAAGGCCGAATTCTTCCAAAATCCAAAGGAAGAACGGACGAAGCAGTTCCTGAATAAAGTGTTATAAAGAAAGAAAATAAGAGGAGAGAGAAAAATGAAAAAGATAATTTTGGCATTTGCATTGACAGTAGTGTTGGCATTAACAGGTTGTGATAATACAACAGCAGTAACAGAAAGCACGACAGCCACTCCAGTAGTGACTGTGATGACATCCAGTGGGTATGCACCATATGAAATGGTGGATAACGATGGGGATTTGATTGGTTTTGATATTGAATTGATGGAAGCCATCGCCGCTGAAGCAGGCGTTACAATCGAATGGATTGATGTTGATTTCTCAGGAATCATCGCATCTTTGCAAGCGGGACAATATGAAGTCGCGATTGCAGGGATTTCACCAACACCAGCAAGAGCGGAAGTCGTAGACTTTAGCAATGTGTATTACAATACAGAGAGTGGATTGATCAATTATCTAATCTATTCAGATGATGCATCATATACTACATTGGATGATCTAGATGGTTTGGTAATCGGTGCTCAACTTGGAACGGTCCAAGCAGAGATGCTGCAAGGAATCGCAGATGAATACGGTTTTACAGTGGAACTCAGAGGCAGCAATTCTCTCATCGTTGAGGAAATGAAAATCGGGACAATTGACGCTTTACTGGTAGAAAGCCTTGCGGCAACGGAAATCGTGAATGCGAATACGGATCTAACCAGCAGCGTGTTCGAATATTCAGCTGACAGTTTCTATGGAAATGCGATCGCGTTTGCAAAAGATAGTGAGTATGTCGATCTATTCAACCAAGCATTGGCGACATTGCAAGAAAACGGAACTGTCGCAGCGCTGATCGACAAATGGTTCACGACTGCAGAGACGACAACCACCGCATCGGAATAATTGAGACTAGAAGAATGGAATTGGCCACCGGAATCGGAGGCCATTTCTATATTCTTTTACGCGCATACACACACGCGTGAGCAAAGTAGTTGCAATTTCTGTGCAAATATTCGATAATATACGAGACAAATAAGAAGGAGTGGTAGTATGATCAAAGTAGAATTATGGTCGGATTTCGGATGTCCGTTTTGCTATATCGGAAAAACCAGATTTGACAATGCTTTAAGCAAATTTTCCCATAAGGATCAAGTGGAAGTCATCTACAAGGCATATCAGTTGAATCCGAATGCACCAAAAGAGATGAAAGGTGACGCAGCGACAGCGTTCGCAATGAGTCACAATATGAGTCCGGAACAAGCGAAACAACGTTTCAAAATGTTTACTGACAATGCAAAGACAGTTGGTTTGGAATACAATTACGATATCATCCAAATGACCAATACGTTCGATGCTCATCGAATCGCGAAATATGCGAATACTGTAGGTTTGGAACCGCAAGTGACTGCACGTTTCATGAAGGCTTATTTTACCGAAGGCTTCAACCTGGCAGATCCGGTCACATTATTGGCTTTGTCCAAGGAAGCGGGATTGGATGAAGCTGGGGTTAGAGCGGTATTGGAGAGTGATCAATTCGCATCGGAAGTGAAGACTCAAATCGCGGAATCCAGACAAGTAGGAGTTCAAGGCGTGCCGTTCTTTGTGCTTGATCGCAAATACGGCGTATCTGGAGCGCAAGCAGAAGAATACTTTACCCAAGTGTTGGAGTATATGTGGAATGAACACCAACAACTCGAATCGATCGATGGTGGTGAATCCGGACATGTTTGCAACGACGAATCTTGTGAAATGTAGAGGACAGCTGTCCTCTTTTTTTTTTGTATTTTTCATGAGAAATAGAAGCGTTATTCAATCGTGATTCTGTCGACTCCTATGTTTGATAAATCGTCAGTCAGAAACGTTCAAAAGGAGTCCTGCAAAAACGGTTCTTTTTTCCCATCAAATTATCAACTAGATATACCATTCGTTTGAGTTTTATGATACAATTGTCATACAGGGGGAATACTATGGACAATCTAACACCAATCAGTAAACGACTCACAAAAGAGGGATTTCAGAACATGGAAAGACAGACGGAATTATTCGCTTGGTTGAAGAATCCTCTGCTCACCATATTGACTGCGACCACGATTCTTTTATTCGGTTACAAACTCTATGTCGAAATACCGATTTTCATTACACTTGTCAGAGACTTTCTATTGACGAACGAAGTAACTCTGATTCAGATATTGATCGAAGCAGTTATCTTTTTGTTGAATCTTGTGTTTCCGATGTCCTTGGTGCTTTTGTTTGTCGCAAAGCAGAAACAAAACAGTGAAACAGCACAAGTGGGTGTCATGGTCGCAAGAATCTACTCTATCTTGCTGAATCTGTATTTCATCATTTTATACATTCTTTTGATGCTGAAGGCACTGGAGTTTACGGCAGATGATTTCAAAGTCGCTTTGTTGGTGATTTTGGGTGTTACAGTGTTGTTCCTGATTCTAATAATATTTTTACGCAACGTGACACAATTTTTGTACGAAATCGAAAAAATCTTTGATGGAATCAGTGAAACCAATCCAACACCACTTCCGCTTCGACGTTCCTTATTTGTGGTATTGCTGTTGCTTGGTGGTTTGATTGCAATCGCTTCAACCGGATATCTTCAGACAGCTGAAGTTCAAACATTTTATGAAAGCACGGCTTTTGTCGAAGTAATCGGAGATTTGGAAGTCGATATTATTCTGCTCTCCGTTTTTGCATTCAATACTGTGATTTTGCTGGTTCTTGTATATGATTATATTCGCAAGTATTATCAGAAAACCGTTTTGGAAAGTCGTAGTTTAGCACAGAAAACAGTGGATTTTTTGAAGCAAACCCTTGTGGTTTTGATCAAAATCAAAGATGTCGCCATTCAATTTCTTTTGGGAATCTGGAAGTTGTTTCGATGGATTTTCGTATTGTTTGTCAATCTGTTTAAATGGATTGTCGGCTTGTTTCCAAAAAAAGAGAAGTATTAGTCTATTCCAACATGAAATCCATCCGGACTTCATGTTTTTTATTTGAGGAGGAATTATGAATAAACTCAAACGAATCGGATTGCTTGTTTTTGTGATTGTAGTACTGCTCACTGCTGGTATCGTGTATGTCGTCGTGATGGCGAATGACAACATGGAGATGTTGATGGTCACACCAGTCGAGGAGTTGCATTTGGATCAAACAGATAATGGGGTGTATGTCGGAGAGTGCGATGCCTTTCCCATACATGTTATTGTTGAAGTGACAATCACGGATCATGAAATCGAATCCATCGATATCATCATGCACCAGAATGGTCAAGGAGAACCAGCAGAAGTGATCATTGATGACGTAGTGCTTTCGCAGAGCATCGATGTCGATACCATTGCCGGTGCGACTTATAGTTCCAAAGCGATTTTACTCGCAATTTCCGATGCTTTGAAGCAATAGAAAAAAAGTAAGAAAGACGACGCCGATTCCGATCGGAATCAGTCGTCTTTTTTTATGAAAATAATATGAAAATAAAAAAATAGAAAAAATAGTGGTAAAACGCTTACACATATGTTATACTATTACCGAAAACGTTTTAGATAGAAACGAAAACGTTATAGATTGGAGATAACATTCCGTGTTTGTTCACTACTTAACCTCGAAAAATTCGCAGTTGCGATGTGAAGCAGTAAAGCATGAATGCCAAGATTATCAAACCACAATACAAGTGAATCCCAACCAAACCTATCAGAAAATCATCGGGTTCGGTGGCGCCTTTACAGAAGCGGCCGCATACACATTAAGTCAAATGGATCCGGATCAGCGCCAAACCGTGCTCGACAATTATTTTGATCCTGTTCATGGTTTAAACTACACAATTGGCCGAGTACATATCAACAGTTGTGATTTTAGTTTGGGTAATTACACCTATGTATCAGACAACGACATTACACTCGACAGTTTTTCGATTGCTCGAGAGTTCAAATATGTGATACCGATGATTCTGGACGCTCAAAAGATCTCCGGGAATAAGATATCCTTATTAGCTTCACCTTGGAGTCCTCCAGCATGGATGAAATCCAATAAGTACATGAATAGAGGAGGCAAGTTGCTTCCGGAATACTATGAAGTTTGGGCGCGATATTATGTTAAATTTATCGAAGCATTCCAAAAAGCCGGTTTGCAAATCGATTATCTGACCGTCCAAAACGAACCAGCAGCTGTTCAAAGCTGGGATTCCTGCATATATACCGCTGAAGAAGAACGCGATTTTGTCAGAGACTACCTAGGACCCATCGTTCATAAAAACCATCCCGATGTCAAGATACTGATCTGGGATCACAATCGTGACATCCTGGTAGAACGTGCGGATACCGTCCTAAAAGATCAAGAAGCAAGAAAGCACGTCTGGGGCACCGGAGTGCACTGGTATGTCAGCGAAGCATTTGAAAACTTGGGAACTCTTCACGAATTGCATCCTGATAAACATATATTGTTTACCGAAGGTTGCATTGAAGGCGGAGTCCACCTGGGGGAATGGCATACGGGAGAACGCTATGCTAGAAATATGATCGGTGATTTTCGGAATTATTGCGAAGGATATCTCGACTGGAACTTGACTCTAAATGAGTTTGGAGGACCGAATCATGTCGGTAACTATTGTGATGCTCCAATCATAACCGACACCAAACAAAAAAAGATTATTTATAATTCTTCCTATTATTATATGAAACACTTCTCGAAATTTGTTTTGCCCGGAAGCAAACGAATAACATCTTCCGGTGACAATGAAAGTTTACGTCATGTGGCATTCAAACGACAGGACGACACAATCGTCCTCGTCGTGCTGAATGAATCGGAAGAAGACCTGTCAGTCAAAATTGAACTGACGGAAGAACATAAAAACATACTAATACCAAAAAGAAGCATATCGACCATATTATACAGGGGGTGAATCAATGGGGGATTATTACTTCGAGAACGAGCGATTTGTCATTGAGAATTATCTCGACCACACCGCTTTTTCCAATTTCCTTCCCGGATTAGCCGGCAAAAGAGGGATTCCGCTTTGGGCATTTTATGTCAATCGGGGTCAAGGAATCAGTGGCTTTGGTTTACAAGACAAAAACCATCCAATTATGGAGTTCACTCCAGCCAACAAAGCATATGAATCTGTTGGTCAAATCGGATTCCGTACTTTTCTGAAAGTGAATGGCACCTATTATGAACCATTCCTTCCAAAATCCGGAAATTCACATCGAATGTTAATCGACCGTTTCTCTTTTACGATTGAAGAAACCAATCAAGATTTGGGAGTCAAAAGCAGAATCACATATTTTGGATTGCCAAATGAAAATCTAGGGGCTTTGGTCAGAAGAGTTGAAATTCAAAATCTTAAACCAGAACCACTGCATATTGAAGTCTTGGATGGAATCGCCGAGATTTTACCAGCCGGGATTCAAAATCAAGAATTCAAGTCCATTTCCAATCTGTTGACAAGTTGGATGGATGTTGATGAACTGGATCGCAATTATGCATTCTATCGTTTGCGTTCCTCAACCGGAGATTCTTCTGTTGTAACTGAAGTGAAAAACGGGAATTTCCTATTTGGAATCATCGATCAGAAATTGGTTCAACCAATTACCGATCAAGACCTCGTTTTCGGACTGGACAACTCCAAGCGAAGTGCAAATCACTTCCAAGAAATAAACTTAAATGCTATCCTAAAAGAAGCTCAGGTTACAGCTAATAAAATCCCATGTGGATTTATTCCAAAACTTACAACATTGCAACCACAAGAAACGTTGAAAATTGATATTGTTACAGGACATACTCATGCCAAAGAATTATTGGAAACGTTACTGGAAAAGTCGACTGTAGAAGGATACCTGAACCAAAAACAAAGAGAAGCCAAACAAATTATCGACGATATGGTGAAAGATGTATCCACAAACACATCCAATCATATCTTCAACGAATATATTAAACAGAATTACTTGGACAATTTGCTTCGAGGCGGATACCCAGAACAAATCGGTAATACAATCTACCATCTGTTTTCCAGAAGACACGGCGATCTGGAACGAGACTATAATTTCTTCAGTCTCGCCCCGGAATTCTATTCTCAAGGAAGTGGAAACTTCCGCGATGTCTGCCAAAATAGACGGATGGACAGCTACATTCATCCAGAAGTGAAGTCACACAACATCAAACACTTCGCTTCCTTGATTCAATTAGATGGAAACAATCCACTTACTGTCCATGGTTCTACGTTCGAAATCGCAGACCAAACCGTGAGAAACAACCTAGTCAAGAAATACTTTGCTGATCATCAAGAAGAATTGCTACAATTCTTAAGTCGAAAATTCTCTCCAGGCGGGTTAGTGAACACGGTTGCCAATCTGAATGTAACAATAAGAGAAGAAGACTACCTGGATGCGATCCTATCCCAAGCAGAAGAACATATTGAATCTGCATTTGGTGAAGGATATTGGGTTGACCACTTCACCTACATACTGGACTTGGTGGAAACCTATGAATCAATTTATCCGGACCAAATGAAACGACTTCTCTTTGAAGAGTCCGATATTCAAACCTTTGAATCTCCCATTTCGGTTTTGGGAAAAACCGAAAAATCAGTATTGACCAAAGACGGAACGATTCGTCAATATGGAAGTCTCTTACACTTTGATGATGACAAGATCGAACGTTTGAATCTCAATCGCTACGGCACCAATTGGGTTACGATTGGCAAGAAGCATTACAAAACAAATCTCTTTGTCAAGTTGTTCCTCTTGGTGTTAAACAAACATGCTGGTCTAGACAATCAAGGTATCGGTGTCGAAATGGAAACCGAAAAACCGGGTTGGAACGATGCAATGAACGGTGTTCCTGGTCTATTTGGATCTGGAGTATCAGAAACGATTGAAACCAGACGAATCTCAGAATTTTTGGAGCAACATCTAGACAAAGAATCGATCGTTGTTCCGAAAGAAGTAGAACACTTGTTCCAAGGGTTGAATGATGCCAAAGATTATGAGAACAGAGTCTTGGTCCGAGAGACATACCGCGATACCATTCGCTTTGGGTTGTCCGGTGAATTCGCGACTTTGAATGCAAATGCAGTAAAAGAATATCTCCATCGATTCAATGAAAATATCACATCTACATTGAAACAACTCTTTGAAGAAAATGATTCTATCATACCGACGTATGTGGTGTATGAAGTAGAGGAATTCGAACCAATCATCCACAACAACAAACCGGTTATCGGGAAAGCAGGATTGCCTTTGGTTCATCCACTGAGCTATAAGAAACGCTATCTTCCAAAATTCTTGGAAGCACCTGCCAGACTCTTGAAACTCGACTTTGGACAAACTCGATTCAAACAAATGTATCAAGCAATCAAACAAAGCGGTATTTACGACAACAAACTGAAACTTTACAAGACGAGTGAACCGCTGGATGACGAACACTATGAAATCGGTAGGATCCGAGCCTTTACACCAGGCTGGTTGGAACGCGAAAGCGACTTTCTGCATATGATTTACAAGTATTTGCTGGGATTATTGAAAGCTGGTCTATATGATGAATTCTTTGCAGAAATCAAGG
Organism: Bacilli bacterium; assembly: GCA_016935815.1. Taxonomy (GTDB): domain Bacteria; phylum Bacillota_I; class Bacilli_A; order Izemoplasmatales; family Hujiaoplasmataceae; genus 4572-104. Next base: position 16,630 of record JAFGQH010000044.1, read on the forward strand.
ACAATCTTGTCTGCTTTATGGATCCGCAAATCTATGGTAGAAACATCTTGGAAAATTCGAGTTTCCTAGCCACTAGCAACAATCCGAACCCATCGATTCATGGCAAAGGTTTCTTACCAAGACTAAGCGGATCTACCGTTGAAGTACTGGATATTTGGAGAACAATGACAACCGGAGGAAATCCTTTCAAAATGGAACAAGGAAAACTAGTTTTCCGACCAGAACCGATTATTCCGAAAGAATACTTTAACGCTGACAACACTTTGGATTTCACATTCTTGAAACAAATTCAAGTTACCTATGTCAATGAATCTGGAAAAGATACCTACAAAGGGACTGAAATCTACAAGATTGAACTCACCAACGATGAAGGGACAGAAACATTCTATCAATCCTTTATCAACGGAACACACGCACAAAATATTAGAGATTACCTTTACAAAAAAATTGTATTATATATAAAATAGGAGGAAATTATGAAAAAAGGTATTTTATTTGCATTAATTCTCTTGTTGGGCTTTGGAATGGTAAGCTGTGACTTGTTTGGGGGAACAACCACAACAGCAGCTACTACTACCCAAGCAGCAACAACAACACAAGCAGCATCTACAACCGCAGCCGCTACAACAGCGGATGGTGTAGGTCCAGTGTTCAGCGGTGTAGATGATGTAACCATCTATCTAGACGCTACTTTTGACGCAATGGATGGTGTCAGTGCTATCGATAACCTTGATGGCGATCTCACTTCCTCAGTAACCGTAACCGGCACTGTAAACACAGCAGCTACAGGTACTTACTTCTTGAAATATTCTGTTACTGATAGCGATGGAAACAAGACAGAAGCGACTCGTTATGTAACCGTAGAAGTCGATCCTTCTTTACTTGGTGACGCGATGATCCAAAACGGTGACTTCAGCCTAGGTTGGGCAGTATGGCACATGACCACAGGTAATGAAGGTGGAGCAGGGACAACTACAGTCACTGATGGCGTTCTGGAAGTTGACGTAACCGCAGTCAGCGGTGGACTTTGGGAACCACGTTTGGAAAGTAACGTAATGGATTTCGAAAATGGTAAAACATATGAAGTCACATTCGATGCAAAAGCAGCAGCAGAGAGATCTATCCACATTCAAGTGGGACAATTGGTTTCTGCAGCTCCTTGGTTTGTCGACTACAAACCAGGACAAACAGAAATTTTCGATCTTTCTACTGATTGGCAAACATTCACTTTCAAATTCACAATGAATCAAGATTCCGGTGAAGGACAATTATTGTTTGAAATGGGTACTGTAACAGGTGGTGTCGGTACTGACAACCTCATAACACAAATCTATTATGACAACATTTCTGTAGCAGAAGCAATTCCTGATCCAGATTTGACAAAACCAGTCATCAGTGGTGTAGATGACAAAGTCATCGAAGTGGGAACTCCTTTTGATCCATTGGCAGGGGTAACCGTATTCGATAATCAAGACGGTGAAATCGATAATTCCGTGATTACCGTCACAGGTACTGTTGATGTCAACACACCTGGAGATTACGATGTTACATATGTTGTCGGTGACCAAGCAGGAAACTATACACACGTAACAAGAACAATTACCGTAGTCACTTTGATTTTCAACAGCACTGATTTGGTCACAAACGGAGACTTCTCAGCTGCTCTTGGTGAGCCAGCGGAATGGTATATCTATGAAGCTACCGGCTGGGACGGAGCACCGAATTCTGCAGGTACTGTCACAATTGACAATTCCGAATTGAATTTGACTGTGACAACACAAGGTACGGGTACAGAATCATGGATCCTACAAGCAATTCAAGATGTAGATTTGGCAACTGGTTCCACTTATAAATTGGTATTCGATGCCAAAGCAGATGCAGATAGAGAAATCGTAGCATCTGTCGGATTCACCGATGCTGGATATGCATGGCATTCCTACTTCAATGTAGCTGGCCAAACCGTTTCTTTGACAACCGATTATCAAACATTTGAATTCGTGTTCACAGTCACAGAAGACAATGCAGCATTCGTTGAACAATTGAAATTCGAATTCGGTCAAGCAACCGAAAATGTTTATATCGACAATGTGGAATTGATGATATTGCAACAACCTGCAGGTGTATCCAACGGTACATTTGACGCTCTTGGTTGGGGTAGTTGGGCTCAAGATTGGGACAACGGAGACAGCCTTGGAATGGGTGGAGTCGCAATTGCCATCACAAATGAAGAATTGGTCGTTGACGTATCCGCAATCGGTTCTTTCAACTGGTCAGTACAATTGTTCCAAGAAGGAATCACATTGGTTCCTGGAACAGAATATACCATCACATTTGATGCAAAAGCATCCGTTGCAAGAGACATCAACCTTGTCTTGATCACAGATGTGGAAAACAGAGAAACATTCACACTTACTACGGAAATGGCTACATATACTTATACATTTACTTACAACGGAACAGCCACTACCGGTAAGATCGACTTTGAATTAGGTCGTATCAGTGGAGCGTCCGTTCCTTCCGTTATCACATTTGACAACATCGCTATGAGCGATGGTACAGATCCTGTAACAGTCGTCAATGGAACCTTCGATCAAGTGGTCGATTGGGGTCTATGGGCACAAGATTGGGACAATGGAGACAGCCTTGGATTAGGTGGAGCTACCATGGGAACAGTTGACGGTGCGTTGGTCGTTGACGTAAGTGCAATCGGATCCTTCAACTGGTCCGTACAATTGTTCCAAGAAAACATTGAATTGATTCCTGGTGCAACATATACGATCATGTTCGAAGCGAGCGCAACTGTCGCAAGAGACTTCAATATCGTTTTGATCACCGATGTCGAAAACAGACAAGTATTCAATTTGACAACTGAAACTCAAGTATTCATCTATACATTTACTTATGATGGAACTGCAACATCTGGTAAGATCGACTTTGAATTCGGTCGCATCAGCGGATCATCATTACCATCTGTTATCACAATTGACAATGTTATGATTTTCAGAAATTTGAATCCTCAAGACTAGAACAACAATATCAGAGGGCATAGGTAATTGCCTATGCCCCCTTCTTATTGGAGGATACAATGAATAAGATAAGAGGGGTCAACCTCGGAGGTTGGCTTGTACTGGAACAATGGATGACTCCGGAATTGTACCATGGCTATGACGCCAAAGATGAATTTCATCTTTTGGAACAACTAGGAGAATCCCGTTTTGATGTCTTGAAGCGACATCGAGACAACTTTATTACAGAAGCTGATTTCGATTGGCTTCATACCCACGGCATCAACGTCATAAGACTTCCCATCGGACATTGGTTGTTCGAAGACAATGAACCCTATGTGAATGCTTTGGAATATGTTGAAAACGCATTTCATTGGGGAAGCCAACATGATATCAAAATTTTACTGGATGTGCATGCGGCTCCTGGCTGTCAGAATGGTTTTGACAACGGCGGATTATCGGGAATCGTGGAATGGCCGATTGGCGACAATGTCAATCAAACCTTGCGATTCATCGAACGACTCTGTATCACGTTTCAAAACGAACCTGCATTATTTGGAATCGAAGTATTGAATGAACCGAGATGGGACATTGATCGAAACCTATTACAGAATTTCTATCTGGATAGTTATCGAATCATTCGAAAATATCTGAATGATTCGCAAGTCATTGTGTTCCATGATGCATTCAGGCTCGATGAATGGCAAGAATTCTTTGAATCGAATTCTTTCGTCAATGTGATCCTCGATACGCATATGTATCAAGTCTTCAGTCACAACGATTCTACACGAAATCCTTCGGAAACGATTGAAAAAGCAGCCGTATTACGATATCATGAAATCAAAAAGATTTCATATGTGGATCTGATCGTCGGCGAATGGTCGGTTGGTCTGCATCCACATTTACTCAAACAAACACATGATGATTATGAAAAAGAGGTTTTGTACAGAGCTGTCGGCAACAGTTTGCTGACGACATTTGAACAGACTAGAGGCTGGTTCTTTTGGAACTACAAATTGTCCAAAGAATCCATGAATACACATTTCGGCTGGTCCTATAGGGAACTCGTCGAAACCGGAATTATTCCGAAAATAAACAAAGGAGAGAAACAATGAAAAAAGTAATCGTGTTGGCACTTTTTGCATTGGTCGGTGTTGTTCTGATCGGTTGTGACAAAACTACAACAACAACCCAAGCAGCGACAACTCAATCCACCACTGCAGCTTCCACAAGTGCTACTACAGCGTATACAGGTGACATCTGTGAAATCGATCCGTTCGATCCGTCCTGTGTGACACAAGACAATATCGTTTTGAGTTATGCGGACTGGGGAGATCAAGAATTGAATCAAGCTTTGATCAACGCTTTTGAAGCGAAATATCCGAACATTACTGTCGAACTTCGACAAGACATCACCGGCTCCGGTGCAGAATTCACAGGGAACCTCATCAATGCACAAGCAGCGAATGTTCTTCCTGACGTATTCGCAATCGATAACGTACCTACCGGTATCGCTAACGGTATGTTGCTCGATGTTGCCCAGTATTGGGATATGGATCCGGATACGGATTTGATTTATCCGAATATTGCGAATACCGCAAACTACGGAGATTTAAGACTCGCTATGCCATCCTTCCAATTCATCAAAGGTATCTATTTGAATCTGACGTTGCTCGATTCCTATAATATCGACATTCCAGACAAAGACTGGACTTACGATGAATTCATCGATTTGGCAATTGAAATCAGACAAGCTGGGTTGAATGACTATGTCTATGGAATCGATCCATGGTATGGAGATTTGGACTTTGAAGCAATTTTCCCGACACAAGACAGTGTGGATGTCGGATATCAAACATTCGATGGAACAGCGTTCCATTTCACTAGCCAAGCTTGGATCGATGCATACAATACCAAACTTGACTTGTGGTCTCAAAATGTCGTAGCTGCTTATACAGAAGAAGAAATGGCAGTTTTGGGTGACATCTGGCCATGGTACGAAGGTTTGATCGGTATGAAAATCGATGGCTCATGGAACCTATGGATGATTGACGATATGTATGATGAAAAAGGGATCGAAGTTGGATTCTGGCCTTACCCAGGTGGATCTGCAGGGCAATTCCCACCTACCATCTTGGACTTTATCTGCGTATCTTCACAAACCGAACATCCTTTGGAAGCATACATGCTTGCAAAATGGATGACTTGGGGAGAAGAAGGCTGGTTGGCAAGACTTGACGCTCTTGATATCAGAGGAGATTATTATCTCGATCGTTATCCAATCGCTGATTTTCCTACTGTATGGGATGAAGCTAGCAACTATGTAGACTACATCGAAGGCTTGAGAGAAAGCATCGATTTGTTGGAATACTCAAAACCGGATGTCGACAAATGGCTTCCTGGTTACAAACAATTCTGGGAATGGGCAAGCAATGAAGAAAATGATTACTTCACCAGAATTTCAGATGGGTTGATTTCACCGGAAGTATTTGCATCGGAATGGGAAACCAAGATCAATCAATTGATCCAAGATGCATTGGCAGAAATCTTAGCAAATAATTAAGACATTGGTTATGGCAAGTTCGAAAAATCGAATAACGCAGAAAGACGACGTTCGTCGAACTCCTTCGCTATCGTAGTCGGACTTGCCATTCCCTTTTATTTGATTTATGGAAAGAGGGTTTGTGAATGAAACGATTATGGCAAAGAACGAATAAAAAACACTTGGTTATCGGAATCCTGATAATCTTGTTATTATTTGTGGTTGTCTCAGTCAATTTGAATACGGATATCGACTATATCGCGATTGACAATCAGGCTGTGACATTGGCAAAATATGACCCCGATTCCTACAGTGTGGTATCGGATGCTTGGACAAAAGTAAGAGATGCCAGCACATTGATCGTCACAGCTGACGAAATGGATGCTGCATCAGAATCCGGAATACCGTATGATTATAACGGTGATGTCTTGCATTTATCGGAAGGCGATTCTATCACATTCAATGTCAATATCCTTGAAGCTGGAGCGTATCAGATCGTCATCGATCAACTCGATATCTCTTCCAGTATTTTACCAAATGAAATTTCTCTGGCTATAAATTCTCAAATACCATATACGGAGTCAGACGTGATCAAATTAACGACTTTCTGGCAATTTGAAAACAGTGATTTTACACTGGACCGCTATGGCAATGAAATCTTGCCAAATTCCATGAAAACCATGGAATGGAACCATAATTATCTCTATGATTCCACTGGACTCAACGGCGAACCGTTGTTGTATGATTTCATCGCTGGTAGCAACTTCATTACTTTGAGATGTGTGTCCGGAGAAATGTTATTGGGTAGTCTTACCATCCAATCGGTCGTAGAGACACCTTCTTATGAAGAGTATCTTGCGGCCAATCCAACGGCTGAAATGGCGACACAAACAATCCGCATCGGTGCGGAAAACATCGCATTGAAGTCGAATCCATCGATTTCCTTGACATCCGAACGCGATCCTTCAGCAACCAGTTATGATACGAAATATACCAGACTGAACGCGATCGATGGCAGCAGTTTCGATACCGGAAACGATACGGTAGTCTATACAGTAACCGTAGAAGAAGACGGCTATTATTATCTTGGCTTCAAATACAAACAGGATTATCTGATGCAGATGCCGGTGTTCCGTGAAATCGCAATTGACGGAACCGTACCATTTTCCGATCTTCAAGATTATCCATTCCAATTTACAGCCGAATATCAGAATATGATATTGAACAACGGCACTGACAATTACCAGTTCTATCTAACAGCCGGTACCCACCAGCTGTCTTTGCGTGTTGTCTTGGATCCGTATCGCAACGCCTATGAAAACATCGTTACGATCATGGATGAGATCAACACCTTGAGTTTGCAAATCAAACGTCTGACAGGAAATACCAGTGACAAGTACAGAACTTGGAAATTGATAGACTATATCCCTGATATCGAAACTCGACTTGATTCCTGGATCACGGTCATCAATGATATTTATACGGAACTCAGCTTGTATTCCCATCAGGACAATCCTGGTCAATTGACCAACTTGAATCTGGCGCTTACTCGTTTGGAAGAACTTCGTAAAGATGTTGACAAGATCCCAACGATGATGGAAATGTTGTCTGATGGTAGTTCCTCTACGACTCAGTTCTTAGGTTGGACAATCGACGGATTGTTATTCAATGGTTTGGATATCGAAAGTATCTATTTTTCTGGAGACGGTGATTTGCCGAAACCGCAAGCCAATGCTTGGGTACGCACAACCGAATCCATCAAACGCTTTTTCTTGTCCTTTACAGCGGATGAATACGCTGTCAAGAACACAGAAGAAGGAGTGGTCGAGGTATGGGTCAACCATCCTCGTCAATACATCGAAATCATGCAGGAGATGATTGACAATGAATTTACACCGATAACCGGTATTAAAATTCGGCTGTCCATCATGCCTGACGAGAATAAACTGATTTTAGCGAATTCTACGAAATACAGTCCGGATGTTGCGCTTGGCGTCAACTACTGGATTCCATATGAATTTGCAATCCGAGGCGCTGCCGCAGATTTACGTCAATTTTCAGGATTTGAAGACATGGTCCAAAATTATGCAATCGGCGCAATGGTGCCATATGTCTTTGAAGAAGGTGTCTATGGGATCCCGGAGACACAGAATTTCTGGGTCACATTCTACCGCACCGATATCTTCGATGCGTTGGGACTGGATGTTCCGAACACCTGGGAAGAAGTGATCGATATCTTGCCGGAATTGCAGCGATATGGTATGAATTTCTATGAACCGCTTGCAATGTTCAAGGGATTTAAACCGTTCGTAGCGACGATTCCGTTCATCTACCAGTTCGGTGGTACCTTATATGCCTCAGATGGAATGAGTACCGTGATCAACTCCGAGGAATCGCTTCGGGGAATTGAATTGATGACGGATTTATTCACGGTGTATAATTTACCGGAAGAAATCACCAACTTCTACAATCACTTCCGCTATGGAGACTTGCCAATCGGAATCAGCGATTTGTCCACCTATCTGCAATTGACCATAGCCGCACCGGAAATTGCCGGTAAATGGGCTATCGCATTGCATCCTGGCGTGGAAAACACACAAGGAGAAGTGGAACGCTGGGCAGCAACTGGTGCACAGTCTGCAATGATTCTCTCCAAAAGCCAATATCAAGAAGAATCATGGGACTTTTTGGAGTGGTGGATGTCAACTACAGTGCAAACCAATTTTGCACAACGACTACAAACAACTTACGGTACTTCGTACCTTTGGAATACAGCGAATCTGGAAGCATTCGCCCAGTTGCCATTACCGAGTGATGATATAGATGTCATTCTCAATCAATGGGATTATGCCTTGGAAGCGACCAGAATCCCTGGATATTACATGGTGGAACGCGAGATCAGCAACGCTTGGAACACGATCGTGTTCGATGATGCCAACCCACGTATCACCTTGGATGAAGCGGTTCGTACTGCCAATCGCGAGATCCTCTACAAGATGGAGGAATTCGGCTATGTCCAAAACGGTGTTATGGTGATGCCTTATAACGTGGCGACGATCGATAATATCAGCCAATGGTTAAAGGAGTATGATACCAATGATTAGCAAAATCAATCGACCGGCTTGGTTCATTACGCCGTATGTCATACTCTTTAGTGTATTTATTCTGGTTCCTGTGATTATCGCAGTCGGACTATCCTTCACATATTTCAATACGATCGAAACGCCGGAATTCATCGGCCTAAGAAACTACATCGAGCTTTTGACCAGAGATGAAGTGTTCATGCAATATGTCTTGCCGAACACGATCAAGTTCGCCTTCATCGTCGGTCCGTTAGGCTATTTGATGTCGTTCCTTTTGGCTTGGATGCTGGCACAGATTCCTCATAAACCTAGAACGGTTCTAGCAATCATCCTCTATAGTCCTTCGATGACTTCAGGAATTGCGATGACGGTTGTTTGGACGGTATTGTTCAGTGGAGACCCGACCGGGTATCTCAACAGTATCTTATTGCAACTGGGTATCGTCACCGAACCGGTACAGTTCTTGACTTCTGCCAACTATCTGATGACAATTATGATCATCGTTTCGTTGTGGGGAAGTATGGGTGTCGGATTCTTGGCGATGCTTGCTGGTATTTTGAATATCGACAAATCCCTATATGAAGCAGCCTATGTCGACGGAATGAAAAACCGTTGGCAAGAGATTTTCTATATCACCATTCCTTCGATGAAACCACAGATGCTCTTCGGAGCGGTCATGGCCGTCGTTGGAACCTTCCAGGCCGGTGCCATCGGAGTCATGTTGTCGGGAGGAAATCCGACGCCACAGTACTCCGGTCAGCTCATGGTCAATCATATTGAAGACTACGGATTCATCCGCTATTTGATGGGATATGCTTCCGTTATTTCCGTCGTGCTCTTGATGTTGGTCTACGGTATCAGTAGGACCACCTTCAAGTTGCTCGGAGAACGGCATTAGGGGGGGTGAGAGAACATGGCTAAATTTCAAGGTATCAATATCAACCCTGCTCGCTATCACAAGAGCCAACTGAAATTCTATCTCGTTTTGATCCCGATGGCGCTCTTCATCGCTCTGCCGATCATCTTTATCGTCAGCCACGCGTTCAAACCGGAAAATGAATTGTTCGCGTATCCGCCACGATTCTTTGTTCGTGTGCCGACATTGCAGAACTTCCGTGACTTGGTTTCGATTGCCAATGAATCGGGAATTCCGTTCTCCCGTTACCTGTTCAATTCTTTGATTGTAACGGTGTTTGGAGTGTTCTTATCGGTTCTGTTTACGTCTACAGCGGCTTATGCCTTATCGAAACTGAAATTCAAAGGCAAGAAGGTGCTGTTTGAAATCAATACCATCGCTTTGATGTTCGTTCCGATCGCGGTAACGATCCCCCGTTATCTGATCATTGCCAATATGGGAATGATCGATAGTTATTGGGTTCTGATTTTGCCACTCATCGCCATGCCGGTCGGGTTGTTCCTAGTCAAGCAGTTTATCGACCAGACGCCGGACGAACTGATCGAATCAGCGAAGATCGACGGGGCTTCGGAAATGCAGATTTTCTTTAAAATCATCGTTCCGATCGTCGCACCAGCTTTAGCGACCGTGGGAATCTTGGCATTCCAGTTGTTATGGAATGACACCTCGGGATCTTCTCTTTATATCAATGATGAAAGAATGAAAACATTGGCGTTTTACTTCTCGACTTTGGGAGCGAGAACCGGAAACACCATTGCCGGACAAGGTGTCCTGGCAGCTGCCTCCTTGATCACATTCGTACCGAATATTGTGATCTTCATCTTCTTGCAGAGTCGTGTCATGAACACAATGGCACATTCGGGTATCAAATAATGAAGAAGTTAATCAGCCTTGGTGTATTGATGCTTCTGGCATTCGCTACGTTCGGTACAGTAGTACATGCAGAATCAGGAGTTCGGTACAATACCTTTACCAGCAGTAACGGTCATTATGTCAGAACCCAAACGGCATATATCGCTCTAACCCAAAACGATACCATCTACGGCGAATCCTTGGATACGCCAAATGATATCTATATCGATGGAAACAACTATGTCTATATCGCATCTTCCAATACTTTGGCGGATACTGGGAAAATCATCAAATTCTCGTTGGCAACCGAAGAAGTGACCGTCTTAGGTCAGGACTTCTTAGTGAATCCAACAGGGATTTTCGTCAATGATGACGGAGAAATCTATGTAGCGGATAAAAAGGCGAACAAAGCGTATAAACTTGACGCAGCTGGAAATATCTTGCTAGAAATCACAAAACCGACATCACCACTGTTTGGCAGTGACGAGTTTCAACCTCGTAAGATCATCAGTGACAACGCCGGAAACATCTATGTTCTAAATAACGGTTCCAGAGGTTTGGCTCAGTTTACCAATAGTGGAGAATTCATCAGCTACTTTGGTACCAACACGATCAGTCCATCCTTAAGAACCGTGCTTCAATACGCATTCTTCACCGAGGAACAACGCGCTCAACTCTTCAGTATCACTCCTCCGGAGATTTCCAATATGGCGATCGACGACAGAGGGTTGATTCATACTGTCAGTTTGGGCGTGGAAGGTTACGGTGTCAAACGTTTGAACATCTCCGGTGACAATCTCCTGCCGGAAATGCTCAATGAACTCGATTTGGCGGATGTCTATGTCGGACCAATCGGAAATATCTATGTCATTTCCAAATCCGGATATATTTCCGAATATGATCAAGAAGGAAATCTCTTGTTCATGTTCGGGGGACAGGATGTCTCCAATCAGATCAAAGGTTTGTTCAATATCCCGTCAGCAATCGCTGTTGATGACAAATACAATATCTATGTTTTGGATTCTGCCAACCAAGAATTGCAAATCTTCATTCCAACCGATTTCGCGTCTTTGGTGCATACCGCACTGGATTACTATCAAGAAGGTCTTTACATCGATAGTAAGGAACCATGGGAAGAAGTCTTGAAGATGAACGATTTGTTCGATTTGGCGCACAGTGGATTGGGAAATGCTTACTATAGCTTGGGTGACTATGATAGAGCGCTTCAGGAATACTATGTGTCCTATGACCGTTCTGGGTATAGTGATGCCTTCTGGGAAGTTCGTAACGCTTGGTTGCTTACGAATATCGAAACCTTTTTGATCTTCGGATTTGGTTTGTTGATTGTTTACTTCGTCAATATGAAATGGCACTTCATGCGGTTTGTAACCAATCCGATCAAGAAAGGCTTCCGATTCGTTTACAACAAATCGAAAACCTTCAATCAAATGCTGTTCGTTTTCCACTATCTGAAGAATCCGGCCGATGCAACCTATGAGATCAAACGAAAAAATCGCGTCTCTATGTTCTCAGCGACGATGTTGCTCTTGGTTTTCTTCGCGATTTATTTGATTTATATCTATAATCTTGGCTTCCTGTTCAATACCAGGGTGGTCGAGGAAATCAATGTGACAGAAGAGATATTAAAGATTTTCTTACCGCTTGGTCTATGGGTCGTATCCAATTCTTTGATCGCCTCGATCAGAGAAGGAGAAGGCAGGTTCAAAGACGTCTATATCACAACGATTTTCTCTTTGGCGCCGATTGTTTTGGTATTGCCTATTGTAACCTTGTTAAGTCATGTATTAACCTATAACGAAACATTCTTGATCCAGATGCTGACGACGATCGGTATTGGGGCTTCCGTGATCTATTTCTTCATCATGGTCAAAGAGACCCATTACTATTCCGTGAAAGACAGTTTGTTATCGATCTTCATTTCTTTCTTCACGATGATCATGTTGCTATTGGGATCGATTATCATCTATATCCTGCTCAGTGAGCTGTTCACTTTGATCAAGGATATCATAATGGAGGTGTTCTATCGTGTTTAACGTCATCAAAAAACTACTGATCGCCTTTATGATGAGCCTTCTGATCTTTACCGTTGTCAAAGCAGTGGATTACCGATCCTCTCAAGCAGGGGACATCTATGACAATTATGAATTCATTGAATCTGCGAAACTCGCATCGTCCAGATATACGACTCCGGATGATCTATCAATCGTCGATCCGGCTTATTATGTCGGTTTGACAAGTCACGATGATTTGATTCAAGAAAACGATACGTTGCAGCTGTATTTCAATGAAGACAATATCTCTTTCAAAATCTTGAACAAAGATACAGGATATGTATGGAGCACTGCCATCGAAGATGCCGGGGATGCCGGAACGTATGAGAGCATTTTGTCCTCGGGTATCGGTATTGAATACATTCAGATCGAGAAAGATATGGCGATTCAAGAGAACATCGGAATCGCGGAAACCGTCTTTTCGGTTGAAAAAGAATTGACCAGTAACGGAATCAAGTTATCTTTGACCTTTGGGGGATACTGTTCTACCAGACTTTGTACCAGAATGTATGATAAATATTTGGAAGGGGACTACACGTTGGAAGAGATGATTGAATTCGGTTTCAGCGAAATCAACATCAGTTTTGATTTTGAAGTCACTTTGACAGAAACCGGAATCGAAGCATATATTCCCTATGACAGCATCGTGGAACAAAACCCGGATCAAATCGTTTTGTCCAGCATCATCGTCTTCCCTAGTATGGGAGCGACGCGCATGGATGAGATTCCGGGTTACATGGTGATTCCGGATGGTTCTGGGGCATTGATTCGCTATGAAGACAATCAAGGCCAGTTCAACGCGGCTTTTGAAGAGCGCTTCTTTGGACGAAACTACGGTTTGGACGAAATGACACAATCGGTCTTGAATTATGAACTGAACATGCCGATCTTTGGAGCGGTACACGGAGTCAATCAAAATGCATTTGTGGGAATCATTGAAGAAGGAATGTACAATGCGAGACTGTTCGCTTACCCGAATGGGGCAAACAATGTTCCATATAATCTGATTTTCCCGAAATACGATATCAAACAAGTCTATCGTCAGAGTTTCTCGAGCGATGGATCCGGTGGGGCGATGAAGTATTTGACGACCAGCACCGATAATATCAAAGTTCGCTATGATTTCTTGCAAGATAGTGAAGCGAATTATGTAGGCATCGCGAAAGATTATCGCGATTATTTGACAACCGCAGGCGAATTGACACCGCAGACACAGTCCGGTGACATCGAACTGTTCCTGCAATATCTGATGAGTGATTCCGAAAACTCCTTCTTGGGTAGTTCTTTGGTCCCGATGACCACGGTCGATCAGATTCGTGAGATGTACGATTATTTCTTGGATCTTGGTATCCAGCGTCAAATCGTCGGTTTCATGGGTTGGAACAATGGTGGCTACAGCGGTGAACTTCCAGCAAGACTTGATTTCGAGAATCGGTTGGGATCGAACAGCTCTTACCGTTCTTTGATCGATTACATCAATGAAGACAATACCGTGTTATTGCTCAATAACTATATCTTCGCATCGAATGACACAAACGGTATCAGTTATCGGAACGATGTCGCAAAAGGAAGCAATCGTTTCAAGATGGAATTCACTTGCGACACTTGTGTTCATACCGACACCTACGTACTATATCCACATATCACAAAGCAATTGGCACTCAACGCCTATGATGATTATGTATCTGAAAATGTTCAGGTCTTATTTGAATCAATGGCGAACCTGTTGATTTCCTATTATGATTCGGGGTATTATAATCGAGAGGATGCGATTGCAAATTACTTGGAAGTCATGCAGCTATACCAAGGCATGGCAAGCTACATGTATCCGTACAGTTACGCATTTGCCTATACCAATGCCTTCTATAATACTCCGCTTTACAATTCACAGTTGAAATATTACGATGATGTCGTACCATTGCTACAAATCGTTTTGAAAGGCAGTGTCGACATGTATGCATCGTATTTGAACTATAACAGTTTAGGAAAAGAGACATTGCTGAATTTGATCGATTTTGGTATCAATCCTGCATATGTACTCACTTATGAACCATCTTCGCGTTTGAAGGAAACGGATTTGGGACGGTATTATACGACTCAATTTGACCTTTGGAAAGAAACGATCGGTACCGAATATACTTACGTCAACGATGCCTTGAAGCATGTCAACGGGGTTGCTTTTGAAAGCAGAACCGTTTTGGATTATGGTATCGTCAAAGTGAGCTATGAAAATGGTATTGACATCTATATCAATTACACGACCAGTGATTATACGGATGGAACGATCATCGTTCCGGCAATGGATTATCTGATAGGAGGTGTTTCTTCATGAGACTCACCCACAAGAGCAGAAATGCGCTAATCGGGTATTCCTTTATCTTCATCTGGATTGTCGGATATCTTATTTTCTCATTGTATCCCGTTTTTTACAGTCTGTATTTGAGTTTTTTCAAGGTCAGACTGGACGGAGCGAATATCCAGATGACATTCGAAGCCTTCAACAATTTCAAGGCGGCGTTTGTCTATGATCCATATTTCGTCGAAATTTTGATTCAATATGTGATGAATATGATCATCAATGTTCCAGTTGTCATAGTCTTTGCTTTGATCATCGCAATGTTGATCAATCAAGATATCAAGGGGAAAGGTTTTTGGAGAACCGTGTTCTTCCTGCCGGTCATCATCTCATCCGGACCGATCATCGGAGAATTGATTGATCAAGGGGCGACAACTCTGCCATCGATTAGTGATTATGGTTTGGTCAATCTGATTTTGGACAATATCGGGGAGTTCTTGGCAACTCCGGTACAGAATCTCTTGGAAACGATTTTATTGGTTCTTTGGTTCTCTGGAATCCAGATTCTGATTTTACTTGCCGGTCTGCAGAAAATCGACCGCGCAATCTATGAAGCATCGATGATCGATGGAGCGAGTCCTTGGGAGTCGTTCTGGAAGATCACTTTGCCTTCGATCATGCCGCTCATTTCAGTCTCCGTCATCTACACGGTCGTGTCGATGTCGGTATTCCCACTGAATGACGTCATTATCTATATTAAGAATATCATGTTGGGTGAATCCACGATCGGAACCCTGACGACAGGCTATGGATACTCTGCCGCATTGGCTTGGATCTATTTCATCGTCATGGTCATCATCATCGGTGTATTCATCGGACTCCTGAATATCAAAAGGAGGTCGAGAGCATGAAACTATTCAAAAACATTAAGGCTTTCATAAAAGATACCATCGCCTTATTCAAACAGAAGCAGTACAAGGAAATCCGTCATAAATTCAAACGCTTGTTTGTCGGTATGAAATTCATGGACGGATTGTTGTTCAAAATTTTGATTTACACTTTACTTATCAGTTTGGGATATATTTATCTCTATCCGATTCTGTACATGTTGACAAACAGTTTCATGACGATGGCGGACATCATCGATGTCTCCGTCAAATGGATTCCTTCGTCTCTGAACTGGGAGAACTATCAGTTGGTCTGGGAAGCGATCAATTATCCAAGCGCATTGTTGAATGCATTCATTTTATCGATTTTCCCGGCACTGTCTGCGACAGTATCGAGTGCGATCATCGGATATGGATTCGCGCGCTTTAACTTCCCGCTCAAGAAGCTATTGTTCGTCTTGATGATCATGACCTTCATCATTCCTCCGCAAATCACGATGTTACCGACATTCCGGATGTATTCTCAATACAATTTACTGGGATCGTTGAAAGCATTCATCTATCCTGCGATTTTAGGTCAGGGACTAAACGGAGCGATCTTTATTTTAATCTTCTATCAATTCTTCCGGATGATTCCGAAGAGTTTGGAAGAATCAGCACAACTCGATGGAGCGAGCCATTTGCAAGTATTCTTGAAAATCGCAATACCTTTGGCTGTGCCATCCATCATCATCGTCTTCCTGTTCAGTTTCGTTTGGTATTACAACGAAACCTATCTATCCGGATTATTCCTGAGAGGAAGCGATTTGTTGACTCTGCCTTTACGAGTCGACCAATATATCAACAACTACACCAGTATCTATCCTGAAGGCAGTCGCGCCAGAGAATTGATGCAAGCAGTGAAGCTTGCCGGTAATGTTCTGACGATTCTGCCATTGCTCATCATCTATTTCTTCACACAGAGATATTTCGTGGAAAGTATTGATAGAACCGGTATAACGGGAGAATAAACTATGAAAAAACTTACGATTTTAATAGGGGTCTTGCTTTTGGTTTTCCTGATTGGTTGCCAAACAACAGGATCCAACACCGAAACCACTACCAATAGTCAAAGCACTACAACCGGTATTGATACCGGATTGACGACAAGTCTTGTCTATGACAACAGGTCTTTGGTACCGGATTCTTGTAGCGCTTTGGAAAACATCGGTGATTGGCAACCGGTATGGTGCGACGAATTCGACTATGAAGGTTTGCCTAACAGCGATCTTTGGACCTATGACACCGGTGGCGGTGGCTGGGGCAATGGCGAAGCTCAATATTATACCAATGCCGATCCGGACAACGCTTATGTATCCGACGGAACATTGAAGATTACAGCTTTGAAAGAATCTTTGCTAGGCAGTGAATACACCAGTGCGAGATTGGTTTCTAAATACAAAGGTGATTGGTTGTATGGAAAAATCCAAATCAAAGCTAAATTACCTAGTGGCGATGGAACCTGGCCGGCAATCTGGATGTTGCCGACTGACTGGGAGTATGGCGGTTGGCCAGACAGCGGAGAAATCGATATTATGGAGCATGTTGGTGCCGATCCATATAAAGTGTATGGAACACTTCATACCGGAGCCTATAATCATAATTTAGGGACGCAAATCGGATATTCCAAGACAGTGAACGATGCAGAATCTGCATTCCATGTCTATGAAATCGAATGGGAACCAGCGCATATGGAAGTCTTCGTGGACGGGGTCAGTTATGGAACCTTCGGGTACAATCCGACCCTGAATGTCAATATCGATAACGAAGACGCTTGGCCATTCGATCAACGATTCCATTTGATTCTCAATTTGGCAATCGGCGGATCCTGGGGCGGAGCGATCGATGACAGCATCTTTCCGCAGAGTTTAGAAATCGATTACGTCAGAGTCTATCAAAAAGACTATGCCGGAATGGATCAAGCAGCTCCAGACGCAGTCACAGATCTTACCTTGTTGGATCAAGGAGAGGATTCCATAAAAGTAACCTGGGACAAAGCGACGGACGATGTCTTGGTCAAAGAATATGAAATTTATGTCGATAGTGCAAAAGTCGGATCCACTAGTTTGAATGCATTCCGCATTGAAAACCTCTTGCCGAACACACAATACACCATCAACGTAGTGGCGGTCGATTTCGCTGGCAACCGCAGCGAGATGACGGCATTGAGTGCCAGTACAAAATCAGTCCGAACCATCCTTGGTGTGATCCAAGCGGAGAGTTATGACTATTCGTATGGCGTATACAGGCAGACAACGGCTGATATAGAGGGAGATCAGGATGTTACCGACATCAGTACCGATGATTATATGGAATATACATTATCGGTCCCGGAATCGGGGACCTATACTTTGACTCTGCGTGTCGCAAGTGAAGCGGCATCCCAAATCAAACTGTATCGAGACAATCTGTTATTGCCGGTGACAACGATCGAAATTCCAGCTACCGGCGGAAGTAGTGTATATGCAGATGTCGTCAGCAGCAATTTTAGTTTGACAGAAGGGTTATATACGTTTAAAATAAAAGCAACAGTTGGAGGATTCATTCTAAACTATTTCGAATTTAAGAAGGTGGATTAATTGGTTACAATTAAAGATATTTCGCGTCTTTCCGGATTCTCAGTCACCACGGTATCCAAAGCTTTGAATGACTATCCGGACATCGCAACGAAAACCAAAAAACGGATCAAAGAGATCTGTAACGAAGTGGGATATATTCCAAATGCCACCGCACAGAGTCTTGTCAGCAAAAAATCCTATACGATCGGTATCATCTTTGAAGAGATGTCCGGTGTGGGTTTGCAGCATCCTTTGTTCTCCAAGATTCTCGAGAGTTTCAAACGAGAAGTAGAGAACGATGGGTATGACATTCTTTTCCTATCCAATCAAAGCGGAAACAGAAGCACGGGATCCTATTACCAACACTCGATCCGAAAACAAGTGGAAGGGATTCTTGTCTTGTGTGCGGAATTCAATTCCGAGGAAATGGAAGAACTATACAAGAGCAAAATCCCGATGGCAATCATCGATTTTCACAATGAGAAAATACTCAATGTCACATCCTCCAATGAAGAAGGTGTGAAACTGGCTGTGGATTATCTGATCAGTCTTGGTCATACCAAAATTGCCAATATCCATGGATCGCTTCAGACCTACATCGGAGAGCAACGCGAGCGCTATTTTGTAGAACAGATGAAAGCCCACGGTTTGGCGGTTTCACAAGACTATCTGGTCAGTGGTGAACTGTTCACCAAAGAAGAGGGATATATAGCGATGAAACAGATTTTGCAACTGGAAGATCAACCGACAGCAATCATCTGTGCATCTGATATGTTGGCTATCGGTGCCATCAAAGCAATCCAAGAAGTTGGACTCAATGTGCCAGAAGACTATAGCATCATCGGTTTCGATGGAATCAATGCGGGGCAATTGATCTCTCCTACCCTAACGACCATTCGTCAGGATACGGAACAGATGGGAGTCACCGCAGCCAAAAATGTTCTCAAAATGATCAAATCCAAGAAACGGATGAGATGTGGGAATACAATTACAGTGAAAACATCTCTTTTAGAAGGAGAAACTACGAAAGAACTATGAAGAAACTGATGAAACACTATGATTTTACAAAAATGGATCACTTGCCAGAATCCGATTTCAATATTCAAGTCGGTGAGAAATGGGCAAACAATGAGTTGCAAAAATATACCGACAATCCTAAGAACCTGTTCTTTCAAAACGGTCTTGTGATTCGCGCTACGTATGAAAATGGAATCTATGAAAGTGCAAGAATCAACACCAGAAGCAAGTTTTTCTTTCAATACGGAAGAGTTGAAATCATCGCCAAAGTTCCAAGCGGTAAAGGCACTTGGCCAGCACTTTGGATGATGAGTGAAGAACAGCGCTACGGTCATTGGCCAAAAAGTGGTGAGATCGATATCATGGAACATGTCGGAAAAGAAGTGGATCGTGTGTTCTTGTGTTTGCATACGGAAACTTACAATCACACCAACAAAGAGCAATATTATTTTGAAACGGTGATTCCTAACGCAACCAAAGAATTCCACACCTATGCCATCGATTGGGACGAAGACAGTATCACCTATTATATTGATGGGACAGAAATGATTCGCTATGACAAGAATGACAAGGAAGATCAGACTCACAAAGGTTGGCCATTCGATCAATCATTCTTTCTGATTATGAATTTGGCAATCGGTGGAAAATTCGGCGGACCAGTGGATCCGACAGTATTTCCTCAAGACTTCATTATCAAAGATGTGAAAGTATATCAATAAATCGAGAAGTTCAGGCCGATAGTATTGACAATATAGCCGTTATTTACTATAATAAGGTAAATCGTTGACAAGACCAATACTAGAGTGTCTGATTTCGAGAGAGCCGGTGGTAGGTGCAAACCGGTAACAGAACCTAGTTATCCATCTTGGAGAGGGATTAATCATCTCCGTCACCCGCGTTAAGGGTCCAAGTGCCAGCACTATGCTGGAATGAAGGTGGTACCACGGAATATTCGTCCTTTACGACAGCGTAAAGGGCGTTTTTTATAGAGAGAGGATACAACTATGATTGAGGAAAGATGGATTATAAACAATCCCGATGAGGTCAAAGAAGCGTTGGCGAAACGCGGTTTCGAAGTGGATTTTAATGAGTATTTGAACTGGAAAACGATTCGTAATGAATTGTTGAATCAGATCGAATCCGTAAGGGCACAGAGAAATTCCTTGTCCAAGGAGATCGGTTTATATAAACGCGAAAAGAAAGACACGACAGAACTGTTTGCAAAGATCGATGGATTGAAACAATCGATCGAGGATGATGAAGTGACACTCAAGGAGATCGAGGAAAAGATCCAGACCTTCTTACTGGCATTGCCTAATACTCCTGACGAAGATATCGTTGCTGGAGACAAAGAAGAAAACGAAGTGTTGTCCTATAATCTGGAACAACCGGTTTTCGATTTTGAAATCAAAGATCATGTGGATCTCGCAACCAGTTTGAAACTGGTGGATTACGAACGTGCCGCCAAAATAAGTGGTCGTGGAACTTGGATCTATACCAATCTCGGTGCGAGATTGGAATGGGCATTGCTCAATTTCTTTATCGATCAACATATCAAAGACGGATATGAATTCATGATGTTACCACATATTTTGAATTATGAAAGCGGACTTACCGCTGGTCAATTCCCGAAATTTCAGGATGATGTATTCTGGTTGGAAAAAGAAGAACCAAGAAAATTCATGTTGCCAACGGCGGAGACCGCACTTATCAATGTGCATCGCAATGAAATTCTGTCAAAAGACGATCTTCCAAGAAAGTACTTCGGATATACTCCATGTTACAGAAGAGAAGCAGGAAGTTATCGTTCCGAAGAACGAGGAATGATTCGCGGTTATCAATTCAACAAAGTAGAAATGGTACAATTCACAACCAAAGAAGGCAGTGATGAAGCATTTGCAGAATTGATGAAAAAAGCAGAAAGTTTGATGAAACAACTGGGACTTCATTACCGCGTTTCCAAACTCGCTGCCGGAGATATCTCCTTTGCGATGGCTAGAACCTTAGATATCGAAGTTTGGTTGCCAAGCATCGGTATCTATAAAGAAGTCTCTTCCGTATCCAATTCTAGAACCTTTCAGGCAAGGCGTGGAAAAATCCGTTATCGCAATGAAAACGGAGAAATCAAATTCTGTCATACCTTGAACGGTTCCGGTTTGGCAACCTCAAGATTATTACCAGCAATCCTAGAACAAAATCAACAAGCAGACGGATCTGTAAGAGTTCCGGATGTCTTGGTGCCATATATGGGTGGAATCACAGTTTTAAAATAGGAGGACGTAATGGAAATTGATCGCTGCTATGCAAAGATTCATTTGAATTACATCCTGCATAACTACCAACAAGTCAAGTCCTTGACGAAAGCCAAGGACGTTTTGGCTGTCGTCAAAGCGGATGCCTATGGTCATGGTGCTGTGGAAGTGTCCAAGATGTTGGAGTCGCATGGATGCAAGTATTTCGCGGTTGCTTCATTGGAAGAAGCAGTCGAATTGAGAGATGCGGGAATCAAAGGAGAGATATTGATTTTTGGACGAACCAGTTTGATTAATCTTCACTATCTGAAACAGTACAATCTGATTCAGACTGTACATTCGCTTTCTTATGCAGAAGAATTGAATGATCAAAATGCGAATATCCGCATCCACTTGAATATCGATACCGGTATGAGTCGCGTCGGATTCTATTTGCATTCTACAAGAGACATTGACGGGGTGGCATGGGATATTGAAACCATCGCTGCACTAAAGAACATTCAGTTGGAAGGGATTTATACTCATTTCGCAGATGCGGACAGTTCCAAAAGCGACTTCTGCGAGACGCAATTCAATCTCTTTGAAATGCTGTTGAAAGAATTGGAGAATCTAGGAATCAAGAATTTGATTCGCCACGCATCCAACAGCGCTGCCGCAATCAAGCATCTGGACAAACATCTCGATATGGTTCGCCTGGGAATCGCTATGTATGGCTATCCGCCTGTACCGACTAAATTGGAATTCAAACCAGCGATGGAAGTGTTTGCGCGAGTGCATTCGATTCATTATCTGGCATCCAATGACACTGTTAGTTATGGTAGAACCTACGAATCAGAAAAGCCAGAAGAGAAGATTGCAACCGTGGCAATCGGCTATGCAGATGGATACAATCGAATGTTATCCAATCAAGATTATTTTATGATTAAAGATGACCAACTTCCAGTGGTTGGACGAGTATGTATGGATTTTACCATGGTGAAAGTCGAAGATGCAGCCGTTCATGATGGTGACTTTTTGGAAATCTTTGGATTGAAAAAGGATCTAAGAGGAATGTGTAAATCCTTGGATACGATTCCGTATGAACTCTTATGCAATATTTCCAAACGCGTAAAGAGAATCTATATCAAATAAAAGGTAGGAAAAAACACGATGATTATCGTTCCGGAAAATCAAAAAGAGAAAATCTATCAATTGTTTCTTCAGCAATCCATTTTCCAGAATTTCATTCGCTATGCAATCCGCGATCTGAATCCGGATTTGTATGTGAATTCGTTGGATGATCCTAAAATCGCAATGATGTATACTCCTCCTGTTTATTTTCTTCACGGTGATCCACTTGCAAATGGAGGGGAAGATATTTTGGAATTGATTCGTCCTGACAGTTGGATTGTACCGGATCGAGAAGAATGGAATGTGTATGTAGAAACTGCATTTCGAAATCAGCTTGATGTGTTCCCAAGAATATTATTTCGAAGTGATGCATTATCTCTGGAACACATATTATCTTTTCGAAAACCTTTACCGAAAGGATTGCGAATCGAGAAAATACAAGCCCAACACCTCAAAGAGGACACGATGATTCAAGTGGATGTCACAAGGAGATTTTTTCGAGTCAGAGACTTTCTCCGAAACGGATTTGGATTTGTCCTTTTGAATGAAGACAATATTCCTCAAGGATTCGCCTTAACAAACTATCCTGTCGAAGGAAAAGAAGTGGAAGTCTATTTTCGAGTGGGATACGACGATTATCCCAAATATCGGAATCAAGGATTAGGATTGCAATTATGCATTGCTTTCTTGGAATATTGTTTAAACAACGATTATATCCCGGTATGGGACGCTGCTCATGCAATCTCAAGTCACCTAGCATCGAAATTGGGTTATTTGGAGGATATTTCCTGGACAATGTATCATAGAAGGTAAAAAAAGAGATGTTCAAGCAAACATCTCTTTTTACATTATTCTTTTGGTTCTAGGTCTTTTTCAGGTTCCTCTTGTGGTTCTTCACTTGGCTTTTGAACAGGTTTCTCGACTGGTTGTTCTATATCTTTCACTGTTTCTGTCTCGATAACATCCGTTTCTCCGATGCTTTCCAATTCAAAAGGCGATTACGAAATCGCCTTCTTACATATATCTATGAAATATTCATGAATGGATAAATCTTTTGTGAGTTCCGGATGGAAGGCGGTTGCGAGTTGATTGCCTTGTCTGACCGCAACGATTTTATCATCAACAACAGCCAAAACCTCGACATCTTTTCCAATACTTTCCACATATGGTGCACGGATAAATACAAATGGTACATTCGCTTTTCCTGCAAACGAGGACACGGTCCTGAAACTACCGAGTTGTCTGCCATAGGCATTTTTTCTTGCGACGATATCCATCGTTTGGATATAGGGATTGGAATGATTGTGTACGGTCTTTGCCAAAAGCAGAAGTCCAGCACAGGTTCCAAACACAGGTAATCCATTGATGATCTTTTCTTTTATGATGTCAAACATCTCGAGATCGACCAATAATTTGTACATCGTTGTGGATTCCCCACCGGGAAGAATGATTCCATCCATAGGTTGATCCAAATCTTTCTTTTGTCTGATTTCAAAGGAATCGACATTCAGCGCTTGTAACATTTTCGCGTGTTCGATGAAAGCTCCTTGAAGTGCCAAAATACCGATTTTCATGGATTATTCTCCGCGTTCTCTCATCAACAATTCGATTTCTTCCTCGTTGATACCGACCATCGCTTCTCCAAGGTTCTCACTGACTTCAGCTAAGACTTTTGCGTCTTTGAAATTGGTGACAGCTTTGACGATAGCAGCTGCGCGTTTCGCAGGGTCGCCTGACTTAAAGATACCGGATCCGACGAAAACGCCTTCCGCACCCAGTTGCATCATCAAGGATGCATCGGCAGGAGTTGCGATTCCACCGGCTGCGAAGTTCACAACAGGAAGTTTTCCGTTTTCATGAACATATTTGACCAGATCATAGGAGACTTGAAGTTCTTTTGCTTTGTTGAACAACTCGTCTGCTCTAGTGGATACTAGATTTTGAATCTCGGATTGAATCAAACGCATATGTTTGACTGCTTGAATGACATCACCGGTCCCTGGTTCGCCTTTGGTACGAATCATCGATGCGCCTTCGTCGATACGACGCAGCGCTTCCCCTAAATTCTTTGCACCGCAGACAAATGGTACTTGAAAGTCATGCTTGTTGATATGATAGATATCGTCTGCTGGAGACAGTACTTCGGATTCATCAATATAGTCGATTTCCAATGCTTCCAAGATTTGAGCTTCTGCGAAATGTCCGATACGGACTTTCGCCATCACCGGAATCGTGACCGCTGCTTGGATTTCTTTGATCAGTTTTGGATCGCTCATTCTGGATACTCCTCCAGCCGCTCTGATATCTGCTGGAATGCGTTCCAAAGCCATGACGGCGCAAGCACCCGCTTTTTCCGCGATTTTCGCTTGTTCGGCATTTGTGACATCCATGATGACGCCACCTTTTAACATTTGAGCCAATTCTTTGTTCAATTCATAACGTTCGTTTTTCATAGTTTCCTCCACTCTCTTGACAAAGTCTCTTACACAGTATATTATACTGTTGAACTGATATGATATAAATGACCAGATATTGAAATATTAATAAGGTCAGATGGAGTAACCATGTTAACTATATTTTTTGATTTTCAGTCTAAAACACCTCTCTATGAACAACTCTATCTTTTTATCAAAAGAGCGATTCAGGATAATGAGCTACATCCGGATGAAAAATTGCCATCCAAACGAAAACTCGCAACACATCTAAAAATCTCTGTTATCACAGTAGAAACTGCGTACAACCAGTTGTTGGCGGAAGGATACATACGCTCCGTTCCAAAATCCGGTTTTTTTGTTCAACCGTTTGTGAAATTGAAACCGACATCCAAACGAAAAAAGACATCGAATTTGCTACCGATTCAAGAGAGTTTTGCAATCGACTTTAGAACCAATCGAGTCGATGTCAATCATTTTCCTTATGACAGGTTCGCAAAAATCGAGCGAGAAGTGATGCTCGATCAATATCAAGCCTCCATCAACCAAAGCGATTATTTAGGAGTATTGCAACTGAGAGAACGAATTGCGGAACTCCTATTTGAATACCGAGGAATCGAAGTGGGTCCGGAATCGATTGTCATCGGATCGGGATCAGAACACTTGATTTCTCTCTTGGTATTGTTGTTGGGAAGAAATCAGGTATATGGAGTAGAAGAGCCTGGATATCTTAAGAATTATCGTCTCTATTTGGACTATGGTGCAAAGGCAAAGACGATTGCACTGGATGAACAAGGAATCCAGGTAAAAGGAATAGGGGACGCAACTGTCGTTCATGTGACGCCAAGTCATCAGTTCCCAAAAGGTATCGTGACCACGATTCAAAGAAGAATGGAATTGTTAAACTGGGCATATGAAAAGTCGAATCATTATATCATTGAAGACGATTATGATTCGGAATTCCGGTTTTCCGGTATCCCGATTCCTGCGATGAAGAGTTTGGACCAATTGGACCGAGTCATTTATATGAATTCGTTCTCGAAATCCATCTCTCCATCTTTCCGAGTCAGTTTCATGGTGTTACCGGACTTGTTGATGGAGCAATATCATAAATATTACTCGTATTTCACATGTTCCGTACCTGTCATGACACAACTCGTTTTGGCAAGATTCATTCAAAACAAGGAGTATGAGCGACATTTGAATCGAATGAAGAACCTTTATAAGAATAAAAGGGATTATTTGATTGCCTTATTAAAGAATAGTGTCTTTGGATCCGAGATAGAAATCATCGGAGAAGAGAGTGGTCTGCACTTTTTATTGGAAGTATCCTCTTCGAAGTCTGCCAAACAGTGGATAGATAGATCCAAACGATACGGAGTTAGGATGTATTCTTTGGGGGAATATCGCTTGGAGTCAACAGCTTCTAGCGAAGATCAAACGATTGTTTTGGGATACTCTCATCTATCTCTAGAAGAGATGGATGACGCAACCAAGCGACTCGCTGACGCATGGAAGGAATTATTTTGAAATTCCCCAAAATTGTAATGGAATGTAAGCGTTTTATATGATAGAATATTATTTGGAAAGTGGTGAAGAGATGAGAATTGAAGAACATCCGATTTTGTCTTTCAAAAAGCAGAACCAATTGCATTTCACATTCAACGGAAGACCAATGATCGGGATTGAGGGAGATACCATTGCTGCTGCACTTCATGACAATGGCATCATGCATTATTCCAATAGTTTGAAAAGCCATAGACCAAGAGGGTTCTATTGCGCGATCGGCAACTGCGGATCCTGCAATATGAAGGTCAACGGCGTTGAAAATATCAAGACCTGCATGACTCTGTTAGCAGAGGGTATGGTTGTCGAATCGGAATTGGACGAGGTGACCATCGATGCGTGAACGTGATCTTATCATTGTCGGCGGGGGACCGGCTGGACTGTCCGCAGCAAAAGTAGCTCTTGAATCCGGATGTTCTGTCACTCTGATTGAACGAGCCAACGATCTCGGTGGACAACTCGTCAAACAGACTCATAAATTCTTTGGTTCTAAATCCGAATATGCAAAAACAAGAGGAATCGATATCGCAACGATATTGATCCACGATTTAGAACCTTATCAAGATCGTTTGGAGATTTTGACCAACGCTACTGTTGTAGCGATGTATCCTGATTATGTGTTATCTGTCTATTCTGGACATGATTATATAAAATTCAAGGCGAATGCCATCATTATAGCCACAGGTGCTTCAGAGAAGTTTCTGGTTTTTGAAAATAATGATATCCCGGGGATCTATGGTGCCGGAGCGATTCAAACTTTGATGAATCAATACGGAATCATGCCGGGGCGAGATGTCGTTATGGTAGGAAGCGGAAACATCGGACTGATCGTCAGTTATCAATTGATTCAGGCAGGTGTAAACGTCAAAGCTGTTCTCGAAGCGGCCGATCATATCGGCGGCTATTTGGTACACGCTTCCAAGCTGGTAAGACTCGGGGTTCCGATTCTAACGAATACCACTGTGAAACGTGCACATGGGACGACAAAACTGGAAAAAGTCGATACCATTCAACTGGATAATCATTGGAAAGAGATAGAAGGAAGCGAAGAAACCATCGAATGCGATGCATTGTGTATCTCAGTTGGTTTGTCACCGCTTCATCAATTGTTGTCTATGGCAGGCGTCGAAATGATATATATCAATGAACTCGGAGGAATGATTCCGAAGAAAGACGAAGACTACGAGACTTCGATGCCACATGTTTATGCTTGTGGAGATGTTACGGGAATCGAAGAAGCATCCAGCGCCATGGTCGAAGGAAAAATCGCTGGTCTGATGGCAGCGGCATCGCTTGGAAAACCACATCCTGAATTTGACAGTCGCAAAGAAGAATATTTCCATCAGCTTACCAATCTAAGACAAGGACCATGTGGAATCAAAATCCGCAAGGGCTTAGAGCAGGCAGGTGAGATGATATGATTCAAAAATTCGGTTATGCGGATACAGAATTGGTCAAGACCAAATTTCCAAATGAGGATATTTTAGTCCGTCCAAAAGCAATCATAGAATGCTATCAAGAAATCCCTTGCAATCCATGTGAGACAAGTTGTCCTTTCAATGCCATTATGATCGGATCTGACATCAATCATCAGCCTGTGATTGATTATAACTTATGCACAGGTTGTGGAGCATGCGTATATTCTTGCCCGGGACTTGCTATCATGGTTGCTCAATTGAAACAAGACAGAGCTTACTTCAAAGTGCCGTATGAACTTCTTCCTGTACCAAAAAAAGGTGATATTTGGCACGCAATCAACCGTCAAGGAGAAGTCCTATGTGATGCGAAGATTGAATCCGTCTTGCAAAATAGCAAGACCGATCGTACAGTGGTGATCACCGCTTCCGTCCCGAAACAGTATTTATTTGATTTTATTACCGTGAGGAATAAAGTATGAGCGATAAAGACAAAATCATCTGTCGTTGCGAAGATGTAACTTTAGAAGAACTCAAAGATTGTTTTAAGGCTGGATATACAACCTTTGAAGAGATCAAACGAATCTTACGCATCGGTATGGGTCCTTGTCAAGGACAGACCTGTGCGAACTTGATTCAAAGAGAGATCGCAATCTATTTGAAACAACCGGTAGAATCCATTCCAACCCAAAAAACAAGACCTCTTACTAGTGGTGTCATTCTAAAAGATATTGCGGAGTCTCATGATGAATAAGGCAAGCATTGTCATCATCGGAGCTGGTATCAGCGGTTTGTCGACCGCATACAATCTGGCTAAAAACGGGATGAAAGACATCGTAGTCATCGACAAACAGTATTTAAACAGTGGCTCCACAGGTCGCTGTGGAGCTGGTGTAAGGCAACAATGGGGAACCAAATTGAATTGCATCTTAGCGAAACGTTCGATTGAATTCTTCTCAACCGCAAAAGAAGAACTTGGATATGAGAAAGACATCGAATTCAAACAAGAAGGGTATTTGATTTTATCCACATCAAAAGAGGAAGACCAAATCTTTGCGAAGAATGTGAAACTGCAAAATTCGCTTGGGATTCCATCCAGACAACTCTCCGTTGATGAAGCTTTGGAGATTGTCCCGCATTTGAATCCGAAGTCCTTTACGAGCGCTACTTTCTGCAAGACGGACGGACACGTAAATCCATTCTTGATGAGTGAAGCGTATTATCTGGCTGCCAAGCGCCTTGGCGTCAAATTCTATTTCTTTGAAGAAGTCAAAGAGATTGTTGTAAATGACAAACAAATCCAAAAAGTGATTACCGATAAACAAGAGATTATGACCGATAAGGTTCTAGACGCGGCTGGAGGGTATGCAAAAGAAGTCGGACTCCTTGCGGGAATCGATATTCCGGTCTACTCTGAAAATCATGAGATCCTAGTCACCGAACCAGCAAAGCCGATGCAAGGACCGATGGTCATGAGTTTTTCAAAAAACATCTATTGCCAACAAGTACCTCATGGGTCGTTTCTGATGGGACGGGGAAATCCGGATGCACCTCATTCGCATGATATCTCCTCGAGTTGGAAATTCTTGGATGAAATGGCGAAAACCGTCAATCACATATTGCCGGAAGTCGCCAAATTGCGCGTCATCCGAACTTGGGGTGGTTCCTACAATCTAAGTCCGGACCATCAACCAATCATCAGTGATACCGAAGAACTACCAGGATTTTACATTGCCTGCGGATATTCCGGACACGGGTTTATGTTCGCGCCGATCACGGGGCTCTTACTCAGTCAAATGATTTTGAAACAACCATTGGAAGCATATGCAAAAGAATTGCATATCGACCGATTTAAAAACAATACAACGACCGATTTTGAACATTCGGTTGTATAAAGAAAGCCAACTATTAAAAAGTCAAGAGATTAATATCGAAATATAATGGATTAGAAATAGGCAAAGCAAAAAAACGAGACAGAATC
>JAFGQH010000045.1 GCA_016935815.1 Bacilli bacterium
AAGAACCGCTTTGGACAAACTCAAAATCGATGAACTTGGTTTGGATTCCAAAGATAGAGAATACCTGACTAATATCATTGATAAGTACAAAGGCGGACCGGTCGGGCTTGATACGATAGCGACGTCCATCAGCGAAGATCCACGCACTTTGGAAGATGTATATGAACCATATCTCATCCAAAGTGGATTTTTAAGTCGGACTCCACGCGGTAGAGTTGTTACTGAAATGGCATATAAGCATCTGAAGAAAAGTTTTCAAGGATCCCTGTTTTAAAATGAAAACAAGTGATTTCGATTACAATCTACCAGAGGAACTGATTGCCCAGACCCCATTAGAAAAACGATCCGATTCCAGACTTCTCGTCTTGAATCGAGACAATACACAATTGCATCACGATATTTTCAAGAACATCGGCGATTATCTCAATGCCGGAGATGTTCTTGTTTTAAACAATACCAAAGTGATTCCCGCAAGACTGTATGGAGTCAAACATGGAACGCATGCGAATATTGAAGTGTTGCTGCTAAACAGTTATGGAACGAACTTGTGGGAAGCATTGGTGAAACCGGCTAGACGGGTGAAGGTCGGAACTCAAATCTCATTTGGAGATGGCTTGCTCCTTGCCAGATGCATCGAATCCTTGGAAGAAGGGATTCGCCACTTTGAACTCGAATTCGAAGGCGATTTGGAAGCGATTCTCGATCAACTCGGAGAGATGCCGTTACCGCCATATATCCATGAAAAACTCGCCAATCAGAGCCGATATCAAACCGTTTATTCTAAAATCACAGGATCTGCCGCAAGTCCCACAGCCGGACTTCACTTCACTCCTGAATTATTGCAGGCATTGAAAGCCAAAGGTGTGATCATTCAATATATCACTTTGCATGTCGGTCTTGGAACATTTCGTCCAGTCATGGTGGAAGATGTCAAGAAACACAAGATGCATTCGGAATTCTATTCCATGGATCAATCGACCGCAGACGCACTGAACCTTGCAAAGAGGGAGAATAGAACCATTGTCGCCGTCGGTACGACAACGGTGAGAACTTTGGAGACGATTTATAATCATCACGATCGATTTGTCGCAGCCACGGGTTCCACCGATATCTTCATCTATCCAGGTTATGAATTCAGAGCGATCGATACTTTGATTACGAACTTCCACCTTCCGAAATCGACACTTTTGATGTTGGTATCTGCATTCGCATCCAAAGAAATCATCATGAATGCCTATCAAGTAGCGGTCAAAGAGAAGTACCGATTCTTTTCATTCGGTGATTCGATGATCATACGAAAGAACAAATAAAAACGAGACAGAAAGCTGTCTCGTATTTTTTTGCAATTAAGATCAATCATCTTCCAATGGTTTGATTTTCTTCGCCAAATAGATGAACGGCGTATCCAAAGCAGCGACCATGACCTTGATCACATAAGTCGATACCATGATTTCCAACATTACGTTCCATGGTGTATCCCAAACAAAGGCAATGGTAACGAAGATCACAGTGTCAAACAATTGTGAAACAATCGTAGAACCGTTGTTGCGTATCCATAGATATTTGGTTTCAGGAAGTTTTTTCCGAATCCACTGAAACAGATTGACGTCGATCATTTGAGAAATGATGAAAGCTGTGAAACTACCGACAACGACCATCGGAAATTTGACTCCGAAGATGCTTTGCAAAGCGCCAAATCCTGTATCATCTGCACTAGGGTTGAATTGCAAAGCAATCGTCATGATGATTAATGTAAAGACCATTACTGTGAATCCCATGAAAACTGCCTTTTTTGCTTGTTTTTTTCCATAGATTTCATTCAAAGCGTCGGTTCCCAAGAAGATGGTCCCATACATGATATTACCAAGTGTAGCATTCAACCCAAACAAGGTCACGAATTCTGTTACTTGGATGTTTGCAAGGATGGTTGACATCCCGATCCAGATGAATATTCCTAATTTTCCAAACAATTTGAACATCACCATGAACAAGATGAAGTTCACGAGTGCAAACAGCACCCAAATCAATTCATTCGGCATTATACTTTCCTCCTAGTTTTGATATCGCAGGATGGTTACGAACTGCGTGCCTGAATTATTATAGCGAAGTTCATGAAAAAAAACAACTATTGTTTGCCTATATGGGCAAATTGTTGTAAAATAGGTATGATTTTAATGGAGGTTTTTATGAAAAAAGAAGTATTGGTAGAAGTATCCGCAAGGCATGTCCATTTATCTCCAGAACATTTGGAAGTTTTGTTCGGAAAAGGATATGAATTAACAGTAAAGAAAATGTTGAGTCAACCAGGGCAATACGCATCGAATGAGCGTGTTACGGTTGTCGGTCCGAAACGCGAACTCAAGAATGTATCCATTCTTGGGCCGGTAAGAGGTTCGACTCAAGTGGAAATATCATTAACAGATGCAAGAAGCGTCGGCATCAATGCACCTATCAGAATGTCTGGTGACATCAAAGGATCAGCTGGCTGCACTTTGATCGGTCCCGCAGGACAAGTCGATATCGAAGAAGGTGTCATCGTTGCCAAACGCCACATTCATATGACACCGCAAGATGCCGAAAGTTACGGTGTGAAAGATCACCAAGTGGTTTCTGTAAAGGTGGAAACACCGGAACGTTCTTTAACGTTTTCCGATGTCGTCATCCGCGTCAGAAGCGACTTTGCGTCCGCAATGCATATCGATACCGATGAAGGCAATTCCGCCGGAGTTGTAGGAGAACAATACGGAGAGATTCTATAGGCATGGCAATCCGTTTTGAATTGATTCACGAAGATAAGAATTCAGGAGCCAGAGTAGGAATATTGCACACACCACATGGGAGTTTTGAGACTCCTATCTTTATGCCTGTGGGAACGCAGGCGACGGTTAAAACTTTGAGTTCCAAGGAAATTCGTGAAGTCAGTGATGGATTGATCTTGGGAAACACCTATCATCTATGGCTTCAACCGGGTGAAGAAATCGTCAAACAACACGGGGGCATTCGTGGGTTCATGAATTGGGACGGTGCTCTTTTGACCGATTCCGGAGGCTTTCAAGTCTTTTCGTTATCCGATATCCGGAATATCACAGAAGAAGGGGTGACCTTCCGTCATCATTTGAACGGGTCTACTTTGCATTTGACTCCGGAAGATTCCATTCGTATTCAAAATGATTTGGGAGCGGATATCATCATGAGTTTTGATGAGTGTCCGCCATTCCATTCCGATTACGATTATATGAAAGAATCTGTGGAACGGACTATCCGTTGGGCACAAAGAGGGAAAGATGTTCATCAATTTCCGGATAAACAAGCCTTGTTCGGAATCGTTCAAGGAGGTCCTTTCAAGGATCTCAGAAAACATTCGATCGAGGAATTGGTCAAAATTGATTTTCCCGGTTATTCCATCGGAGGATTGTCCGTAGGAGAAACCAAGAAAGAAATGTATGAGATGCTGGAGTATTTGAAAGATCTCATGCCAAAAGACAAACCGAGATATTTAATGGGTGTCGGTTCTCCGGATGATCTGATCATGGGTGCCTTGAACGGAATCGACATGTTCGATTGCGTCCTGCCAACCAGAATCGCTCGTCACGGCAGTGCCATGACTTCTGTCGGGAAAGTCGTCATCAAGAATGCGATCTATGAGACCGACATGAGTCCACTCGATCCGAATTGCGACTGTTTCGTATGTAAAAACCATACAAAGTCCTATCTCAGGCATTTGTTCAAAGGGAAAGAGATGTTGGGACAACGTCTTGTCACCTATCATAATCTCTATTTTCTCAAGTCTTTGATGAAACAAGTCAGAGAAGCGATAAAGAATGATTCATTATTGGAATTCAAAGCGAAATTCTTTGAAAATTACTATCATAAACATCGATAGTTTTCATTATTATATTTCTTTTGCAAAAATAATATGATAAGATAGTATAAAGAGTAATCAGTGGGGGTATAGTATGTTTAACATGGACGATAAGTTTAACCAAAAACCTACAATAAAAGTCATCGGGATCGGTGGCGGTGGCGGCTCGGCCGTCAACCGTATGATCGAAAACGAAGTTCGTGGCGTCGAATTCGTAGCCATGAACACCGATGCCCAAGTGTTGCGTTTGTCCAAAGCAGACATTCGTTTACAACTTGGAAAAACTCTTACCCGTGGACTGGGAGCCGGTGCAAATCCGGATATCGGTAGACAAGCAGCACTTGAATCGGAAGATGAAATCCGTGACATGTTGGCAGAAACCGATATGGTGTTCATCACCGCCGGCATGGGAGGTGGCACCGGAACCGGTGCTTCACCGGTCGTCGCGAGAATAGCACGTGAGATGGGTTGTCTTACCATCGGCGTTGTGACCAAACCGTTTGGATTTGAAGGTCGCAGAAGAGCTTCTGTCGCTTTGCAAGGACTCGAAGAGTTAAAACCATATGTTGATACTTTGATCGTCATTCCAAATGACAAATTGTTCTATATCGTAGATAAAAATACACCTTATCTCGATGCGTTCCGTGAAGCGGACAACGTGCTTCGTCAAGGTGTTCAGGGGATTACCGAAATCATTGCCGTACCAGGAGTGGTCAACGTCGACTTCGCCGACGTCAAAACCGTCATGAAAGACAAAGGTACCGCATTGATGGGAATCGGACTCGCAGAAGGTGAAAACCGCGCTGTCGAAGCTGCTAGAGCAGCGATCCGCTCTCCACTTCTGGAAACGTCTATCAACGGTGCGACAGACGCAATTGTCAATATCACTTCTGGATTCGACGCATCTCTTTATGAAATCAATGAAGTCATCGAAGAGATCCAAAAGAGTTCCACAACCGATATCAATGTCATTTATGGTTCGGCAATCAATTCCGATTTGGGTAAAGAAATCATCGTTACCGTAATCGCAACCGGATTCAGTGAAGATCCTATCTTCAAAGAATCCGTAATCGAAAAACCAATAGAAAAAGAAGTTGAGCCTGAACCAGATCCAGAAATCGAACTACCGGACAAGAAGAAGAAAAAACAAAAGAAACAACGTAAAGCAGTCGTCAAGGAAGATGCCAAAGAAGCAGAAGACCAAAGCGACATCAACATTCCTTCTTGGCTAAAAGACAGATTTAAAAAATAAGGCTGAAAAGCCTTTTTTTTCTAAAAATAGAATCGAAAGGAGGCAACGAAATGGAAGATTGGAACAACTACGATGAACTCACCCAAGAGATCGTCGCCATTTTAGTCAGTGAAAAAACCAAAGACGAAATTCGCGAGTTGATCGACGAGTACCATGATTACGAGCTCGCCAAAGCGATCAAAGAGATGAATAAAGTCGATCGCAGTCTGCTCTATGACATTCTTCCTTCGAAAACACTGGCAGACGTGTTTGAAGAGTTGACTCCGGAAGATGCATTCTTGATTTTAGAAGAAACCAGCCTGACCGTGATCACCCGAATATTCCGAAATATGGAAGTCGATGACCTCGTTGATATCATCGAATGCGTCGAAGACAAAGAAGACAGAATCACCTATCTATCCCTGATTGGGGTAGACAAACGAGTCACAGTCAAGCAATACCTCGATTTCGATGAAGATGTTGTCGGATCCATCATGAACAACTCGTTTATCGAAGTTTCACCGAACGATACAGTAAAGCAAGCGATCAAAACGGTCGTTTTGGAAGCTCCTGAATGCGAATACATCAATAACATCTATGTCTCAGAAGACAACAAGCTGATCGGAGTTTTGTCTCTCAAAGAATTGATCTCGGCGGGGAACGACCGCACCAAACCGGTTTCGGAACTGATGTCCCTAAACCTTCACACCGTTTTGCCGTCAACACCAAATGAAGATGCACTTGTTATCATGCAGAACTACGACTTCCAGTTGTTGCCGGTCGTCGATAAATATCAGAAATTGATCGGTATTGTCTCGTTCGACGATATGTTGGAAACCTTGAGCTACGAATCGGACATGGACTATTCCAGTCTGGCAGCTGTCTCCGAAATTACCATCGACGAACGCGAGACGGTTTGGGAAACGATTCGCAAACGTATGCCTTGGTTGTTGATCCTGTTGGTGCTGAATCTGTTCACCAGCAGCATCATCACGGAATACCAACAAATCTTGATTCTTTTGCCTACATTATCAATCTTTATGCCACTCATCAGTAACATGGCCGGTAACTCCGGGACTCAGAGTCTTGGTATCATCATTCGACTCTTTGCCAAGAATCAATTGGATGAGAAGAAGAGTGTTTGGAAACATATCTTCAACGAATTTTTGACTGGAGTCGTCAATGGATTGATCATTGCGATCCTCTTGTTTGGAGTCGTCTTGCTATTCAATACCATCAAAGGAACCGATTTTACAGAAGGAATCCGTTTTGCTCTGGTTGTGGCGGTTTCCATCAATGTTGCATTGATTGTATCAACCGTATCAGGAACACTGATACCTTTATTGATCAGCTTATTGAAACTGGACCCGGCGGTTGCTTCTGGTCCTTTCATCACGACCATCAACGACATCTTGAGTCTGTTGATCTATTTCTCATTGGCAACCCTTATGATTACCTCACTCACCTAAGAAAGCCAACTATTAAAAAGTCAAGAGATTAATATCGAAATATAATGGATTAGAAATAGGCAAAGCAAAAAAACGAGACAGAATC
>JAFGQH010000046.1 GCA_016935815.1 Bacilli bacterium
ATCTTTTGACTAGATTAAAAACCTAATCTATTGTTAAAAACAGAGAATTGCGATATGAATTTCCTAGAAGCATCTATGATGCTGCTTTGATTGTATGGATGATTGATACAAGTTCCGTATCACTGGTCACATTGTTCATCCTATAATCGACATCAATCCCGTTTTCAATACTGCTATAAACATATCCGGATACTTCGTCTCCAGAACGTGTGCTAAGTACATTGTTGGTACTGATAAAGAATGCTGTACCTTCCGGAAGAATGATGACACCGATCGATGATGCTCCACCAGATGAGTTTTGTCCAATCACTGGAATTCCCAGTTCCTTCGCCATGGATGTGAACAGGTTCGCTGCACTGAATGTAACGCTGGACGTCTGTACATACCAATTGTAATCGTAGGCAACATAATCGCTTTCGATATAATAAGTGACTGCAGATCCATCCGCTGGATTTTGTGAATGATAAGTAAATGGTTCTTCCGTCATATATCCATAGATACGCAACACTGCACCTAAATTACCTCCGGTGTTGTAGGAAAGATCCACAACAACATCCTCAACGGTTGTTGGCAGGCCATCCAATATTGCTTTGAAGTTATCCGGTGTATCAATGTCAAATCCGGTCAGATGGATGACTGCGATTTTGTCGCTGTCCAATAATTCATACTCAGGCATATCATCATAACTACCATATTTCGCGTCTAAGAGATCTTGTACTGCCCACAAACCTTCGTAGAATGCGGTTGTCCGAGGACCAAGGTCGCTGATTGACAATCCGATTTCAAATGGAGCTTCATAATATCCTGTGAATTGATGCCATGTATGAAGGTCGTCTCTTGCATTGGCAAAATCAAACAACGCGTTGTAGAGTTCCTTATCATTGTCGTCCATATATCCTTGAAGTTTGACATCTAGAACAGTGTAATAGGTCTCAATTCCACGGTCCTCTTTCAGCCCATAGAAATAGTCGAACGCCAAAGCCAAAAAATTGTAAGTAGCCAGTTTCATATCATTTTGCATCGCCAAATCATTATAGGAACTGGTACGGATCGTATCTAGTAAAGCCACATCTGCTGCTTCGCTGCTGTTCATAACGAAGGTATCTACACCATATAAGGTATCCCCATTGTAATAAACATCAAAGTATACTCCACCAGCAATCAAAAGATTGATTACATGAAGAGGCATCAAATAATACGTTTCTCCACCGTCTTCATAAATCAAGATATCAAAGTTGTAATCCCCAAGCGGAATCGTCACTTCGTTGCCATCGACGTAATCAGCGCCGGTGTAAACAAGACCTGATCCGTAATCGGATTCCGTGGAACCGATATAGGATTCAAAGAAGTCAAAATTGTTGACAGTAAATGTATTTTCCGTGAAATCGATATATGCCCAATATTCTTCCGTGATTACGGTAACTTCATCGAAGTCAAGATATTCAACTGAATATTCAATCCATAATCCGTCATCTCCTTCTGGAGTGAACGTGATGATAGATGTATCCAAAGCTCCATCGATCATTTCGGTAAAGGTTTGAACGTCCATGTAAGGAACGGTCCCATTGTCGACAAAGAATACGTCGACTGCTGTTTGATCTTCTGTTACATATTCTGTAGAGGTACCTTCATATGGCAACTGCACTTTTGATGTTACAGTCGCTTCTGGATTTGGTTGAATCGTCAAAACGAAATCTTTCGTCAGGATTACTCCAGAGTTCTTAGCGGTACAAGTCAATGTGACTTCGACCGGATCGGATCCTACATGTGGTTTGATTACATATCCCGAACCCGTGATAACATGTGTATCGCTTGATTTCCAATAAAGCCATGTTCCGTTTGGATAGAATTTCGGGAATGTCAGCAATGTCTGACCATCCACATAGTCAAGCGAAATCGAATCCAAAGCGAGTTGAGCTCTTTCTGTAGGAGTCAATTCTGGTGTGACAGTGACTGTTACAGTATATTCAGCTTCGAACCCATCGGAATCGGTAACGGTTAACGTAATGGTATATTCACCGATAGTATCGGTGTCAAGTGTACCATAATCCACAACGATATCACCGGTCAAATCTCCATCCTCGGCATCACTGGCTGTGATGGCATCCAAAGACAGATCCATTCCGACTTCCACGCTGATTGCGGTCGGTCCACTGAATTCCGGACCCGTATAAGTTGTGGTTGTGGTTGTGCTTTCTTCTGTTTGTGTCGTAGTAACTGCTTCTGTCGTAGTTGTATCTGTTTGTGTTGTAGTGACCTGACCACAAGCAACAACTCCGAATAAAAGAGATACCGACAAGATAAATAAGAATAATTTTTTCAAGATGTTCCTCCTTCTCATCGAGTATGCTGATTTCTTCCAAAAAAATGATTTTTATTATTATACCTTACTAAGGTTGAAAAAACAACATACTTTTTTATTCTCGAAATGAAAATGCTTTCTTAAAAAACGCATTTTACATAATCTTTATGGGATTTGTTACAATCCCCATAAATAGCGTAACTTCTCCTTCGTTTAATGAATGAATTAAGATTTCTTTCTGGCTACGACCAAGATTTGTGTACAAGCCTGTATTCCATGCAATCTAATGTATTCTTTGATCGCCTCTGCTTCTGCTTTATAACGGGCGATGATTTCTTCGTTTTGAATGCGATTCAAAAGCGCATCGACCGTCTTAGTCATCTGTTCGATTTCTTCTTTTGACGGTTTGGAAACAGGCACTTCCATTTCCCAGTAATCGATAATCTCGCAATTCGAATGTGTCTTGATCTGATCGATGATTTCTTGCTTCGTGAATGTATCATCGTGAACCATTCCCAATTCGCGGTCCAATTTAGCTGAAAAATGATGAATCAAGCGATGGCTGATCTGTTCTTCATTCAACTCGTCGCTGCGCATCTCGTTGAACAGCAGGTAGCCACCTGGTTTCACTAATTCTTCCATTGCTTCGAACGTTCCATCCACATCGGCAAGATGATGTAAGGAATTGGATAGACAGACAATGTCAAAATGAGCGCTAGGAAATCCTGTGTCAAGAATATCGCGCTTAACAATTTTGACTTTCTCGTTGTCTTCGAAGTTTTTGGATGCAAGGCTCACCATGCGATCCATGATATCAATTCCGACAATCTTCTCGTAATCCTTGTGGAGGTAATCGATCAAACCAATGAAATTACCGACCCCGGTTCCAACATCCAATATCTTGGCGTTCGGAATCTGTTTCAAAAAAGTTTGTAATCGTTCCATATAATCCTCCGTATAGAACCATTATACAACAGAAAAAAATGATATGAAATGTTTTTTTTCCATTCTATTGATACGTTTCCCTAATCCTTATATAATGGATGAGAAGAAAATCATAATCGAGGTGAGTCAAATGAAACATTACAGGAAAGAACTCTGGTTTCAAACCAAACATCGCAGAGAGTACATCAACATCACAAAGTTAGTACAAAAAGCAATCGACGAAAGTGAAATCCAAGAAGGATTTGTTTTGGTGAATGCTATGCACATCACAGCTAGTGTCTTCATCAATGATGATGAATCCGGACTGCATCATGATTTTGAACGATTTCTAGAGCGCGTTGCCCCAGAGAAACCATACGACCAATATCGACACAATGGCTATGAAGACAATGCGGATGCTCATATCAAACGACAATTGTTTGGACGCGAAGTCGTTTGTGCGATTACAAGAGGTAGTTTGGATTTTGGTCCATGGGAACAGATTTTCTACGGAGAATTCGATGGCATGAGACGAAAACGCGTACTTATTAAAATCATCGGTGAAGAATCGAAGAATCTTTTGTGATATTTTTTGCTTTCAGAAAAGAAAAGAATTGAAATTATGTTATTCTATTCATAACTACATATAGAAAGCCAACTATTAAAAAGTCAAGAGATTAATATCGAAATATAATGGATTAGAAATAGGCAAAGCAAAAAAACGAGACAGAATC
>JAFGQH010000047.1 GCA_016935815.1 Bacilli bacterium
GCAATTCCAAATAATCTCACTTTTCTTCTAAGTAAACAACCCAGTTATGATATATCAAACCATGTTATGAATGTGATGTCACTGTTAGAAGAAGAACGGGTATTGCTGCAGAATATTCGTCAGAAGTTGAAAATTCGAAAAATCGATATGGAATCGATTATTAATGAAGGAGTGAAAAAAAACCTCAGAGATTACAGTTATCTTTATATTCTGAAAAATCTCCCCTTTGCGAAGACGAGTTATCATCTTTTGACTCGGATTCAAAAGATCATGCTGGTGATGATTTATGAAACCATCGTAGGAACCGAAACTATGGTCTTACAAAACGCTTTGACCTTCAGCAATCCGGGTAATGTACAATTACTTTTGGACGAGTTGTTGCCATTATTGGCAAAAACATGTAAAATAGTAGTGATAGAGCGAAAATTTCATGTTTTCCCTACCCTCTTGCAACACTTATATTATGTAGATTCCAAACAAGAAATCCAACCATTTTCTTATCTCGACTATCACAAACAGATTCCAGAGTATTTTCTTATTCGTTTTCAAGATGAATCAGGTCATTTAAAAACTCAGAAAATAAAAAAGAACGCACTGAAAATCGAGCAATATTTGAAGAAACCGTTGTTTCAACTGTACAGCGTAGACGTTATAGACGTCAAGGATATCAAAGAGTAAGGAGTGAGACCCTTGAACCAATTAAAATCCATCCTGAAAAATGATTTCAGGAACTATCTGAAGTATAATATTTTACATATATTAATCGCCATATCGATTCTTTTCGCAGGAACCATGGCATTCATCCCAGGAATTGATCCGTTGATCTTCATCTTCACGACAACCTTCATTCTGCCGGTCATCGTCTTTTCGACCAGTTTCTTCATCGAAAAAGAAGAACAGACACTGACCCCAAAGACATTAAAAGATGCCACTTCGATCCAATTGATTTTAGCTAGGACATTAAGTGCATTGATTCTGATGTTGATACCATTCATTCTTTATGTATTGGTTATGGTATTTATACTCAACATGTCGATCAATGTATTCTTATTCTTTTTGGTTTATTTACTGGCCAGCGTCATGCATGTGATCGTAGGTACGACACTTGCGATCATCTCCAAATCCACGCAGATCATGTCGATCTCCTATGTTGGGTACATCGTCTTGTTCAGCTTGATTCCGTTCTTTTATGCCAATGGTTTGATTCCAAACGTATTCCAATACGTTTTGATCATCTCCCCTGCATATCTCTCAGGGATCCTCTTCCAAGAGATCTATTACGGATACGCATTCAGCCCTATGACATTGATTATATTGGCTGTGGTACTACAATTTATCTATATTTTCCTTCTGACCTTCTTTATTGTCAGACCCTATTTCAAAAGTTATTTGTTGTTTACTATGAACGAAGGAGATAAAGGTATTTCATGATCTATTTTGACGAAGAACAAAAAGTATTCCATATTCAGACGAATGATACTTCCTACATCATGCAAGTGCTGCATACCGGCCATTTGGCGTCTTTGTATTATGGAGCCATCCTGGACATTAATTCTGGTATCAAGGGGCTGCGTGTCAAACACGGAATCGAGGTTGGAGGTCAGGTCATTTATCAATCGAATGACAAGACGTTTAATCTGAATTTGGAATTTTTAGAATTGCCAACCTACGGGAAAGGCGATTTTCGTGAGCCGATGGTACACATCCGTCTCAATGATGGTTCTCGCTTGACGGAATTCAAATACAAGAGCCATACAATCGGTGGCAAACCGATTCATACCCAAATGCCAGAAACAAAAGCCAATGATAAAAACGTGGAAACGTTGATCATCACGATGGAAGATATCGTGAATCAGATTGAAATCGATCTACATTACGCTATTTTCTATGATCAGGATATAATTGCTAGAAGAGCCTTGATTCGCAACCAATCCAAACATAATATCATGTTGGAAAAAGCTCTGAGTATGAATTTGGATTTGTTTGATGAAAACTATCAATTGACGACATTTGACGGGGCTTGGATCCGGGAACGGATGATCCACAAACGAAAACTATCGCAGGGAATCATCAAAATCGATTCTAAAAAAGGGGTATCATCTTCCGATCACAATCCATTCGTGGTGTTGTCAAAAGACGATACCAACGAACAATATGGTAAGTGCTATGGTTTTGGACTACTAT
The DNA here is from genome assembly GCA_016935815.1 of Bacilli bacterium. Classification (GTDB taxonomy): domain Bacteria; phylum Bacillota_I; class Bacilli_A; order Izemoplasmatales; family Hujiaoplasmataceae; genus 4572-104. Next base: position 2,185 of record JAFGQH010000047.1, read on the forward strand.
ATTCAGGAAACTTTGAAGCTGAATTTGAAAAAAGTCCATATGACCTCTTAAGAGTTCAAATGGGAATCAATTCCTTTGATTTCTTCTGGGACCTTGCATCCAAGCAGGAATTCTTGACTCCCGAAGTGATTCTTTCCTACTCGGATAAGGGGTTGAACAAACTAAGTCAACACTATCATGAGTTGATTCAACAACATATCATCAAACCGGACTGGTCGGATACGGAGCGTCCGGTTTTATATAACAACTGGGAAGCAACCATGTTCGATTTCAAACAAAGCACATTGCTGAAACTGGCAAAGAAAGCGAAAAAACTTGGAATCGAACTGTTTGTTTTGGACGATGGTTGGTTCGGCGAACGCAACGATGATACAAAGGGATTAGGGGACTGGATCGTAAATAAAAAGAAGATTCCACTCGGAATCTCTGGACTTGCCAAACGCATCAATGCGATCGGGCTTGATTTTGGCATCTGGGTCGAACCGGAAATGACGAATCCCGATAGCAACCTTTACCGAAATCATCCAGACTGGGTGATTTCGCATCCTTCAATCACACCGAGTCTTGGACGCAATCAATTGATCTTGGATCTAGCGAAACAAGACGTTCGTCATTATATCATTCAATCGATCTCAAATTTGATCGATTCTGCGAATATCAAATACATCAAATGGGATATGAATCGGAATTTCTCGGATTTATATTCGGGCTCATTATCCAAGGAATCGCAGGGAAAACTGATGCATTTGTATCAACTGGGTTTATATGAAATTTTACACACTTTGACGACAAAATATCCTCATGTCTTGTTTGAATCCTGTGCCTCAGGAGGAAATCGTTTTGATATGGCGATGTTGCAATATATGCCGCAGATCTGGACTTCCGACAACACCGACGGATATTCCCGTCAGAAAATACAATATGGCACCAGTTATTGCTACCCGCAATCGGTGATGGGAGCCCATGTCTCCGACTCGCCGTCTGCTCAAGCAGTTCGTAAGACACCATTGGAAACCAGGTTCAACATCAGCGCCTTTGGATTATTGGGGTATGAATTCGATATCACGACTTTAACACCATTCCAAACCAAAGTAATCCGCAAACAAATCGATTTCTACAAACAACACAGACACCTGTTTCAATTCGGAACGCTGTATCGTTTACGAAATCCGTTTGAATCCAATCATATGGATCTGATGGTTGTTTCCAAAGATAAGAGAGAAGCCATTCTTTCGACTTTTCAGACCCTACAAGAACCAAACGGTGGATTTGAGACTATCAATACCTACATGTTGGATAAGAACAGGATCTATCATATCCAAAACCGTACTCAATACTTTAATCTCGACAATTTCGGCTATTTGATCAAACATGCCTTGCCGATTCACCTCAATCACAATGGTATCCTGTTTCATCTGTTGAAAAACCGTTACTTATTCGAAACAGAAAGTGAAGATCAAACGACAAGCGGCGATATTTTGGTCAACAAAGGATTCGTACCAAAACAGAACTTCATCGGATCGGGAATCAACGAAACCGTCCGATTGATGGGTGATTTTGGTAGTCGGATGTACTATTTCAAAGCCCTGGAGGAAACCCAATGAGACAACGAATTCCCTTAAACTTCGATTGGCAATTCACACCGGATTTCAAATCGGAATACATCAATCAAACCATTTTACCAAACAGTCAATCCATCATGATTCCTCATACGATGAAAGAAGTCCCTTTCCATTATTTTGATGAGGAAGATTACCAATTCATTGGAACCTACAATCGTATCTTATCCTTCGATGAATCCATGTTGGAACATACTCTAATGCTGGAATTTGGCGCAGTCATGAATATCGCCAAAGTCTATTTCAATGGGGAACTTCAACAGATTCACGAAGGCGGATATACGCCGTTTTTTGTCGATATCACTCAAAAAGCGAAACCAGGAGATAACCTGCTTCAAGTTGTTGTCGATTCCACTGAAATCGACAATGTGCCACCATTTGGCCATTTGATCGATTATCTCGCATTCTCTGGGATTTATCGAGAAGTCTATCTTCAAGTCTTACCGAAAACGCATATGAAATCAATACACGCCTCCACAGAAGAAGCTCCGAGTCTGAGGCCAGAAGAAATGGCTCTTGCTTTGCATGTCAAAATCGCTAACGAGTCGAAAAAGGAGTATCAAATCAGGATTCATCTATATTTTGAAGAAATCGAAGTATTGGATGTCTTGTTCGAGGAAACGATTACCGAAGAAAACTTCTACAGTGCATTGGTCGAGAAGGTTCAAAGATGGAACTTGGACGACCCGATTCTCTATCGTTTGAAAGTGGAACTCGTCAGTGGTAAAGATGTGATCGATATCTATGAGACGCATATCGGTTTTCGTACTGCCGTGTTCACACCAGAAGGATTTTCCTTGAATGGGAACAAGATCAAACTGATTGGACTCAATCGTCATCAGTCTTATCCGTATGTCGGTTATGCAATGCCAAAAAGCATGCAGGTACTGGATGCCGATCTTCTCAAAGAATATGGCTGTAATATCGTCAGAACTTCGCACTACATGCAAAGTGAGCATTTTGTAAGGCGATGCGACGAGATCGGTTTGCTTGTCCTAGAAGAAGTACCTGGTTGGCAATACATCGGAGATGAGCATTTTCAAGAACTCACCATGCAGAATATCGAAGCGATGATCGAAGCCCATTTCAATCATCCATCGATCGTCACTTGGGGAGTGCGGATCAACGAATCGAAAGACTCTCATGAATTCTATCAAAAAACCAATGAACTCGCTAGAAAATTGGACCCCACACGTCAAACATCCGGTGTAAGGAACACCAAAAAAGGCGATTTCTTAGAAGACATCTATACCTATAACGACTTTGTGCATTCGGGTTACAATGTCGGTTTGGAATCACCGAACAAAGTCACAAAGGGGTATATTCCTTATCTTGTGACCGAACACAATGGACACATGTTTCCAACGAAGAAATTCGATCAGGAAGAACGCCGAGTCGAACATGCAATTCGTCATTTGAATGTGATCGATTCCGCTTTTGCCTATAAGCGGATCAGCGGAGCGATCGGCTGGTGCTTGGCAGACTATAACACCCATATTCAATTCGGTTCCAATGATCGAATCTGTTACCATGGGGTGATGGATTCCTTCCGAATTCCAAAATATGCCGCTTATTCCTATCAATCTCAATTAAGTGAGGAACCTATGCTCTACGTGGCGTCCAATATGATACCGGGAGATCACAGCGAATTCAAACTCCAAGAAGTGGTGGTTCTCACCAATTGCGATTATATGAAACTATACAAGAACGATCAATATGTCGGAGAATACTACCCGAATACGGACATCTATCCAAATCTCCCTCATCCACCGATCATCATCGATGATTTCATAGGTGAACTGATTATTCGTGAGGGTAAATATCCAAACAAATTGGCCAAGACATTGTCTCATCTTTTGACCAGCTACAATTTGCATGGCTTTGATATGCCACTCAGAGATAAGATTCAGATGGGTTGGTTGCTTCTGACAAAGAAGATCACTTATGAGGATGTTTTTCAACCGTTTGAAGACTTTGTGGCAATGCAGACGAATGCACCGGTTGTCTTCCGGTTTGACGGATATATCGACGATGAACTGGTCGTATCTACCAAAAGAGGTCATTCCAAGCATTCTGAGATCAAAGCTTCTTTGAACACCGATGAACTCATTCACGGACCAACCTTTGATGTCGCTAGAGTCATCGTCAAACGGGAGATTGACTCCGGAAGTGAAGCAACTTATAGCAACCAAGCAATCGAAATCAAAACATCAAGCGAATTGGAATTGATCGGTCCTAAAAACCTTGCCTTGATTGGCGGAAGCATCGGCTTCTACGTCAAAACAACGGAAAAGACGGGAAAAGCGACAATCACGATCAAACCGGCAGGTGAAAACGAAATCAGATTGACAATCAACATTAAAAAAGGAATCTCGGACAACTGATCCGACATTCCTTTTCTTTTTCTTTAAGATTCAATAATACCGTAATTAATCAAAAATAGATAGACAATATAATTCGGGATGGAGAACGAATAGGATTCCGTCGCTTCAACCCCCCAGGTATTGACACCGACCAAATGTCCATCGACATCAACCAAAGCTCCACCGCTTGATCCTTCATGAATCGAAGCGTTATGATAAATCACATCATAGTCGACATTGTCGATCTGTTCCATGGAAAGGAATTCTCCCATCGTGACATTGTTCACGATGTCCAAAGGATTCCCCACCGCAAACAACAATTCTCCGGCATTGAATTTATAATACAAACGAGTGTAGATATCGATCAGCTCGATTCCGCTGCGATTCAATTTATCAAATCGCAAGACTGCCAAGTCCAGGTTTTCATCACCGGCAAGCAATTCAGCGGTGTAGAAAATCGTATCTCCATATGCCATGATGCGATAGGTTGCACTGTAATCATCCGGATTGACCACATGATAATTGGTGATAGCATAGTAGTAGACATCGTCTTCCATGAAGATGAAACCGGAACCAGTAGAAGAAGCGACTTCATATTGCGTCGGGTTCTCAGACCATGGGAAGGTATACCTTTCCTGGGTCAGAGAGGTATAGACTTCGATATTTGCATGCTTGATGTGTTCTTGTGTCGCAAGCAAGACGTCGTTGTAATTGCTGATGTTGGTCATCGAATAGGTAGGAGAAGTGTAAACCGGAAAACTTGAATACTCGCTGTCTTCAAAGGTAATGGTTCCATTGACCTGAGTTGGCAGAAGGGTATTCGTTACGGGTTCCGTAGTCTGTTGATTGAAAGTTATAATAAAATCACAACTCGTCATTGTAAATCCGACAACGAACAAAAAGAAGAGAATCATTAAGCGTTTCATTTTCATTGTATCACCATACTTTATACAGATATTATACTCTATTTGATTGAAAAAAGCGTGTAAAAGTTTGAAAGCCGTGTAAAATTTCTGTTAAATGTTTTATTTCAGTTCTATTTCAAGTATAATATATTATATTGTATTTACACTAGGGGGACAGATATGCCTGCAAATCTTGATTTTGCGCTTTACCTTAACATCGCCTTATTCTCTATGCTGGGAATGGGTCTTTTGATCGGTTTCATGAAAGGCATGAAAAATGCGATGTGGGGATTCTTGGTGACTTTGATTTTTTTCGCATTCTTTTTCTTGACTTTGGATTTGGTCACCAATACCTTATGGACGATGAATCTACCATTCCTAGGAGGACTTCTTGCGAACGTTTCGCCTGCTTTGTCTGGTGTGACGCAGTTGCAACAAGCTCTTCCTATTTTAATGAATGAGTTTTTAGGAGATACGTTGGGACCGGCGGTTGACAATGCCCATCTTTTGGAGTTCGCTACTTCAATCGCTTTATTTGCTCTCAAGGTCGTCTATATGATCTTGTATTTCACCGTGATTCAGATTCTCTATCGTTTGATTCTTTGGATCATCAAACTGATTGTCTTCCCTAGCAAAAAGAAGACCGACAAATACCGCTCTAAGAACCGCGGTATCGGAGCTATCTTCGGATTATTGTCTGGAGCGATGAGTCTCTATGTAACATTGATCATCTTCGGCGGAGTGATCAGTATCGCAGATAGTGTCGTCTCGATTATGCCAGAAGATGTCCCAACCCAAATGAATCAAATCGTTTACAATCAGGAGTTTTCCTCTCCGACAACACCGTTGTTCCGAACCGGATCGATCATTGATGAATTCATTTCTCCGGATATTGAGAGTGCCATGAATCTTGTCAATGATGCGATTGACGCATACAATACCAATATCATTATCACCACTCAAAATCAAATTACAATGACGAGTGACTATACCGGTGAAGAGATGCCACTCAATCTCTATCTGTTCGATCAGGTTCTATCGATGGACTATCAAGACGAACAGATCGCCTTCCGTGCGGAAATTGAGATTTTCACGGATGCTGGTGCACTAGTTCTTGCAAATCCTTATATGGAATCCCGAAATTTGTCAGACGTCACCGGAAACGATATCCGTGATGTTTTTGGCGTATTAGCCGATTCCAATCTGTTTACCACTTTGATTCCTGTCGGAGTCGAAGTCGGTTATGAAATGTTTGACATCACCGGTTTTGATGTCGACTTGGATGCGATTTATGATATCCCTTGGGATGAAGAAATCGTCCAATTAGGAGAGATTGCTGCGATGACGTTTGACATTATCAACGCGGCAGGAATTTTCATTGAAGGAACGGACTATACCACTGTACAAATCGATGGCGATGAAGTCACCGACTTGTTCGACGCAATTTCCCAATCGGAATTGGTCACTTTGGCCGCCTACATCGTCTTGGAACCGATGTTGGAAACCACTTTGGCTTCCGCCGCGCCTTATATCACCGTTCCAGCCGACATCAATTGGACCGATGAATTTGAAGCGATTGGTGCATTCATGGGTTCTGTCTTAAGCACTGATCTAACCTATGGTGATATCGAATCCCAGAATATTTCCGCCATGTTGACTGCCCTTGCACAAGTGGACTTCGAACTATTATTGGACTCTCAAATCATCACCAGTGCCATGGTAAACATATTGTCCGGTCAAACGCCGATCGATGTATCGTTCTTGAATGTTCCGGTTGGCATCGAATGGTATGATACCGAAGTGGATGGAGAAACCGTCTATGGCGAATTACATAACATTCTGATTGCCGTGAATGCTTTGACCAGCACCTTATCAGGCATTGATATTACCAGTTTTACCGATTTCAATATTCAGACATTGGCCGATCTGGACCTGACTTCCATCAATGCCGTATTTGAATCACAAATATTGGTTGCGACAATCACCGATTATATTGCCAATCTGGATTTGGGAGCGGATTATCAAATCATCATTCCAGATAGCGCCTATGAAAACGGCTATCTGAGAAAACAAGAACTGCAGGATGTCGTATCCGCAGTCCAGATGCTTCTTGAGAATCTGACCTGCGATGTCGGAGATACTGCTTGTGAAGAACTTGGATTCGATTTTATGAAGGTTTTGACTTTGACATCTGACAATATCGATGTTCTCTTGGAACCGGATATTTTTGCCGCAACTGTTGGAAACATCCTGATTGATATGACAGGAGATGTTTTGACCATTCCTGGAAGTTCCTTGACGACCATCTATGTCGATGAAGTACCAATGAGTGTTGTCAGTCCTGATGAAATCAAATACGCATTTCTAGCCGTTTCGGTTTTGGGAATCACCAGCGTCGATGATATCCAAGTGGATGCATCCATCTTGAGTAATCTCGCCGTCAGTGAAGCAGAACCTACAGTTTTGGATACGGATAAGGCAGCTACTTTATTTGCTTCCGATATCATCAAAGCGACTTTGACCGCATTTTTGATGGAAGCGACATCTGGCGATACTGAAGTTGTCATCGTACCTTATTTGGATCCGGATGGATTATCGATCCGCGAGATCGACGCAGTGGACGGTGTGACCGTCATGATCACAGAAGCGGAGTTGACGAATATCTTGAAAGGTATTCTGGCTTTGGATATCACCGATTTCTCAAACTTTGACACCATCAATTTGGGTGATATCTTATCCAATGTATCAGTCTTACTCGACTCAGCAATACTACATGCGACTGTATCCAATCAATTGTTGCAAATGACAGATATTATTGTTGTTCCATATTTCGACTTGGCAGGTGACCCGATTCGTATCACCAACGGTCCGGTCGGACACGAAACGACTTATATTGATAAAGATGAACTGGAAGCTGCGATCGACGCACTCCAGGTTCTTGGCATTTCAGATATCAACAATGTATCGATGGACATCACGATCCTGAACGATTTGGGAACCGAAGCTGATCCAACGATTCTAGATACGACAAAATCGACAACGTTGTTCGCTTCCAGCATCATCAATGCTACATTGTCGAAATACATCTTCGATATGACTGACGTGGAAGATCCTTTCATCATCGTTCCATATCGTGCACAAGATACAACCATCATCCGAGTCGCCAGCGATTATGATGATACTGAATACATCAGTGAGGACGAATTGACTCACTTATTACAAGCGATTCTTGTCTTGGATCTCCAAGACTTTGGGGATCTATCCACCTTCAATCTAGATACCTTGTTTGCGAATATCGATACCTTGCTGGATTCTTCCATCCTGCACGCATCGATTTCCAAACAACTTTTGGATTTGACTGATGTTGTAACAGTCCCTCTAAATAAACAAGATACAACTCCATTGCGAATTACAACCGATCTGGATGGACATTTGAATGAGTACATCGACAGAGAGGAATTGATCGCAACCATCGATGCTCTACAAGTGTTGGGAATCACGGACATCGATACGGTAGCGATTGACGTATCCATACTCAATAATCTAGGTACAGAAGCGGATCCTACGGTATTGGATGAAGATAAGGCGGATACATTGTTCGCTTCCTCTATCATCTGTGCAACATTGTCAGGATATATGATAGACATTGCCGAACCAGCGGATCCAGCTGACGCATTCTTGGTCGTTCCTTGGAAGGTTCCAGATGGATTGGGTGGAGAAATCACAGTACGGACGACCGATCCAGCTGATGGAACAAAATACATTACAAGCGATGAATTGACCAATGTCTTCCGTGCGGTACTCGCACTCGATCTGCAAGACTTTGACTCTGTCGAATCCTTCACTTTGGAAACGATCATAGCCAATAAAACCGTTATGCTCGATTCTGCAATCTTGCATGCGACGATTTCGAAACAGCTGAATGATCTTGGTGCTGATTTGATTACGATCCCGCTCAACAAGCAAAACGGGGATCCTTTGAGAATCACTTTGACAGACGGAACCAATTCCAATGAATACATTGACAGAAACGAACTCGAAGCGACTTTGGACGCACTTCAGGTTTTGGGTATCACCGATATCGCCGGCGTTGCCATCGATATCACGATTTTGAATCGTTTGGCGACCGAAGGAGACACCACGGTACTCGACACCACAAAATCCGATGTTTTATTCGCATCCTCGATTATCACCGCAACGCTTTCTCTTTATATTATTGATATCGCTGAACCAGAAGATCCGGGAGCGGATCCATTCTTGGTTGTTCCATATACTGCACCTAACGGGTTGGGTGGTCAAGTTACCATTCGTACCATCGATCCGGCAGACAGCACACAGTATATTACGGAAGAAGAATTGACGTATCTCTTAAAAGCGATTTTGAAATTGGATTTGGATAATTTCGATGCAGTCGAAACATTTACACTGGATACGATTATCGCCAATTCCGATGTCTTGCTCGATTCCGCAATCTTCCATGCGACGATTTCCAAACAGTTGACTGATCTTGGATCTGATTTGATCACCATTCCGCAAAACAAACAAAATGGCGATCCATGTAAGGTAACGACGACAGACGGAACCAATAGCAATGATTTCATTGATCGAGATGAACTCGACGCCACCTTCAACGCTCTACAAGTTCTTGGCATCACCGATATCGGTAGCGTCGCAGTCGATGTTGGTATTCTCAATAATTTGGGTACCGACTTGGATCCAACCGTATTGGATACCACAAAATCCGATGCCTTGTTCGCATCTTCGATCATGACAGCGACCATTTCCAAATTTATGATCGACTTCAATGATGACGCGGAACCACTCATTTATGTCCCTCAAAATACAGAAACCGGAACTGTGATCCGTACTTTGGATCCAGTTGACGGAACCGAATATATCAATGAAACCGAACTCACCAATGTCCTAAAAGCGATATTGGCTTTGGATCTCGGCAATTTCAGCGAAGTCGAAGGATTGACGATGACAACCATCATCGACAATCGTGTCGTTCTCCTGGATTCTGCGATCATGCAAGCAACCATTTCCAAACAGATCATCGATTTGAGCGGAGATACGATCATCATTCCAGAGCAAGAAGAAGATGACTCAACCTATGTATTGATCGCTGTTGAAGCAAATACGGGTCAGTGGATCGAATACATCGCAAGAGATCAAATCGATGCCTTACTCGATGTCTTTGTCGTTCTGAATATGACAGAAATCAACGACTTTACAGGATCCATCGATCTGACATTGCTGGCTGCCCCTGGGGCAATTGACACCTTGGTCGCATCGGCAATCATCCAAGCGACGATATCCAAACAGGTATTCGATATCGTAGACGATCCGTTGGCTACAACCGACCTCATCGTTCCTTACCAAACCGATAACGAGGCAACTCCTGTGACATTACGCATCATGGCAGGAGATACCGTGGAAACCGAACTGATCAAAGCTTCGGAAATCCAAGATTTGTTGGAAGCATTTGTCGCGATGGAACTGACTAATATCGACTCGATTGGAGATAACATTTCCTTGCAGAAACTTGCGGATAACGCTGTTACCGTGTTTGAGTCCTATATTATTCAAGCTACCGTATCCGGTCAAATCTTGGCTCTTGGAGCCGTTATCACTCCTGCACTGGGAGATGACGATTTGACAGCAGTCATCACAACGACCGGAATAATCGGTCACATGACAGACTTTATCTCCAAGACCGAACTGAAAGAATTTGTCGAAGCAGCAACCGTCTTTGTATCCGGTGATGGTGGAGTCGATTCCTTTGATGGTGGCATGGACTTGTCCTTGTTGAATGATCCAGGTAATCGCACTACATTACTGGAAAGCTCCATTATGCAAGCGACGATCTCCGATCAGATCAACAATTTGGGTGGAGATATAAGAATTCCAATTAGAGACGTGAATAACGTATTGATTCAAATCACGACGACAGAAGGCGACTTCTATCTATCAACCGATGAAATCGGTCATTTATTAGATGCTTTGGATATTTTGGGTGAAACCGACAATCTGGCAGACTTTGGTGGAACTTTGTCAATCAGTAATTTGTTTGAATCCCAAGATTCCGTCAACTATGCATATAACCGTTCCACCCTACTAGCGTCTGCGATCATGCATGCGACGATCACCGATCAGATTCAAGCATTGGATCCTGGTGTAGGTGAACGAACCATCATCATTCCGATCGATGGACTCGCTTCCGAACCAGTCAAATTATATACCGTGATTTCAGCGGATTACTTCATCGACAAAGACGAAATCAGTCATTTGCTCGACGCCTTGGATCTGCTAGGATTCAACGGTGCGGACCTCTCCGGATTCGGTGGTGCTTTGGATATTTCCGGAATCAGTACCGATACACAGAAAAATACGGTACTCAATTCCGTCATTATCCATGCGACGATTTCCAGACAATTGTTGAATCTCGCGGATGATGTTCTGATTGTTCCTCTATATTCCGAAGACGGTGAGTTGGCAATATACGCAATTCAATCCACACCGGATGTTGAGACGTTCATCGTCAAAACCGAGATCAAAGCGATTTTGACCGCATTTAACGAAATGGGCTTTGGTAACCTGACAACCGGTATGCCAGCAGAAATAACATCCGATGTCTTCTTTGACAATCCAGGATTATATTTGCAATCTTCATCGATACAAGCAACTTTGAGTCAAAAACTCTTCGATATCAATGAATCTTCAACCATCCTGATCTTCCCTGATTTCGATATCAGGACCGATCCGGATACAGATCTCATCATCGATCAGTCAGATGTCACATACATCCTGAAAGCCGAATTGTTGTTGCTGATGGCAGCGATGGACGAAATGGGATTGACGGACTTCACAGATGTCCAGATCACACCACTCATCATGCAAAACAAGAATTATCAAACGATTACAGATTCGGCAATCATGCAAGCGACGATCTCCGATAACATCTTGAACGGAGCTACCGATGAATCTTCAGCAGTATCAGGTAAGTTGATTGTTCCTGCATACTTCCATGAAACGATAGCAGTGGAAACAGTCGCAACCGACTGGATCGAACAAACCGAATTGATGCACCTGTTGGCCGCATTCTCTGAATTCGGACTGGATTCCTTCAATTCGATCGATGCTTCCAACTTCAATACATTGACCGGAACTCAGATTGATATCATCACAACCAGTGGTTCGATGCATACGACGATCGATTACATGTTGCAAAATAATGGCAATATCTCTGGCAGCATTCCAAGTAAGGCGATCGATTCCTACGATTACGTCGCATACGACATGGTGACTCCGGATGAGATCAGATGCTTCATCTTGGCAACCAATGTGATTGCTCAACCTGGTGATTCGATTACCAACATCACCTTCGATGTCACAATCATTCAAGGATTGGATTCCGGAGAACGCGATATCGTTCTGGATTCCATGATCGTCAGAAACATGTTGACGGATGAACTGGAAGCTAAAATGACATTGGATGATCCACTTGACCTGTACTGGCCAGACAACTCAGATTACGAAGATAACAATCCAGCAAGTTTCTTGACAGAACTAGGAATCAACAACGTATTAACACATTATGGCATTTAAATAGAACCATTCCATGAAGCGGTAGTCCCTGACTATCGCTTTTTTGTCATTCTACTTTTATATTTAAAATGCTTATAGTATAATATATCTAATCAAAAATATATTTTGAGGGAGGGATTTTATGCTACTGGCAGTCGACCTGAGTTTACTCGGATCACTACACTTTATTTTTTATTTGATTCTTGGTCTTGCCGTTTTGGCCGGACTGATGCGCGGGTTTAAGAAAACCCTGTATACGTTTATTGTGATGGCGATTTTCTATGTCGTCTTTTTCGTTACTATCGATAGTATTGTCGCTTGGCTTTGGACAATGGATCTATCGTTCCTAGAACCGACGTTGGCGGGAATCGATCCGGCGTTATCGGGATTCACTTCCTTTGAGGACAGCATCAATCAGTTTGCCCAGTGGGCGCTTGGAGATGCCGTGAATCTGTCCGCGACTTCAGATGCGGTTATGGCTTTGGCCGTAGGTTTAGGGCAATTCGTTCTGAAACTGGTTTGGACGATCCTCTATTTCACCGTTATTTTGTTGGTTTGGAAAATCCTGACTTGGATCATCGGCGCGATCTTTGTTCGCAACAAGGAAAAAGCTTCGAAGAATCGTGGCTTGGGAGCTGTGATGGGGGTTGCCAACGGTTTGATGGCGGTGTTCATCATGATGATCATGTTGGGCGGTATCATGTCCGTTGCCGAGTCCGCATTGGTCTTGTTGCAAGACACTTCACCAACAACCATGTCATTTGACAGACGCAACACTTCTTGGGATGGTTCAGTGGACTTGATTCCTCTGGCGGAAACAACGATGCCGGATGTCAGTGCATATATCGATGATTTGCAGGCAATGGTGGACGAATATAATTCAGATATCTTTGTCAGCGTCGCCAATAGCATCACTGCACCATCTGTGATCAATCCGGATGTGGAAGTGCCATTGGCAATCAATTTATTTGATAAAGTATTGTCGTTTGATTATGAAGGAAATACGATTGGAATCCGTTATGAGCTTTCGGTGTTCTCTGAAGCTGCCAACGTGATTTTGCAATCCGACTATATGACAACAAAAGAATTTACCGACATCACCGGGGATGATATCCGCGACGTCTTTTCCTATTTGTCCGAATCGACCTTGATCACAAGTTTGGTACCGGTAGCAATCGAAGTAGGAGCCCAGATGTATGATGAAACCTTGACGATCGATACGGATGCTCTTTATTCCTATCAATGGGATCAGGAGCTTGCCAATCTGGGATCGATCGCCGGTGCTTTGTTTGATATACTGAACGGTGCCGGATTCATTGGGGGAGAAGGTTCAGTCGATCAAATTGTAATTGATGAGGATACCGTATTGGAACTGTTTGGCGATATGGCTGATTCCGATGTCATCGTGATGTTGACGGAATCTTTGCTGTTACCGATGTTATCCAATTCCGACGGTCAATTCTCAGCGATACTGGTCGTTCCGGACGATTTGAATGTCGAGAATGAAATTCGCGCTTTGGGTGATATCTTCGCTGAAATCGTTTCTGCAGATATCGACTTTGCTTCGTTCTCTGATCAAGATGTAACAGCGATGTTAAGTGCGGTCGGTCAAATTGATTTGACAGTTTTGATGGAATCGCAATTGGTTACTGAAGCGTTGATCAACATTCTAAGCGGTGAAGCGGGAATCGAAGGTTTGGATATGCTCGTTGTACCGGACGATTTGGAATGGTATGACAGTGGCAGTGGCGCAAGCTTGGTTCCTGGAGAGCTTCGCAATATATTAACTTCCTTGAATGTCTTGGCTGATGTTGCCGGAGATCTCGACTTCAACAACCTTGATGTCAGCGCATTGGTCGATATGACACCGACGCAAATTGACGATTTGTTAGGATCAGCGGTGATTTCCGCTACTATTGGCAGTACCATTTATAATTTGGGTACGGGAGCGCTTGTGATTCCAGACTCTGTTGTCGAAACCATTCAAGTGAACTCCGCAAATGTCAATGTGATTGTAAATACAGAAATCAATAAGATCATTCAAGCACTCGGTGCGATTGATTTTCCTGATTTTGATAATATGACTTTCGATGCCGGACTCTTGTCCAGCCTTGAAAACGATACGCAAGACGGATTGGATCATGTCAAACTAGCAACGGTCCTGGACTCTGCAATCATCCAAGCCACTGTCAGTGATATGGTGATCGGATTGGAAGACAACAGTGGATTGCTGACGATTCCGGAAAATGCCGCAAATGGCGATCCTGTGAAAACTTATGACTCAGAAGATGATCTCTATTTGGTTAGCGACACCGAAATCATCGCTTTGATGGATGCGTTATATGAAATCGGCATCGATAATTTCAACGCCATCGATTTCGAAGACACCAGCCTATTATTCGATCATTTGGACACGTTCTTGGAATCCGCAGTCATTCACGCAACCATTTCCGACTTCATTATGGGAATGGACGGAACCATTACCATACCAGAACGTAGTTTTGACAATAACCCTGTCATTATAGTTCAAGGAGCCACTACCTATATCGACGGTGATGAAATCACCATGTTGGTCGATGCTTTGGATCTTCTTGATGTTTTCAATCCAACGAGTTTCACGACCGGATTTGATCTTTCGATGTTGGATACGCAAGCAAAACAGGATGTTGTTATGGACAGTGCAATCATGCACGCAACCATTTCGGATACCTTGTTGGGCTTAGACAGCAGTATTCTCTATATACCGGATACACAACAAGATGGAATTACAGATCTCAAGATAGCTCGCGGTGTTACCGATATCACCACATATGTCTTGCCAGCAGAAATCAGTGCTCTCATTAATGTATTCAACGCCTTATCATTGGATTTGACGGATTTGACATTGACATTCACGACGACTGATTTATTGGATAATTCCGCATTGATCGTGGAATCCTCCGCATTGCAAGCTCAGATCAGTGATAGAATCCTGAGCGGTTCTGGCAACATCATCATTCCGGATGAGAACTTGTCCGCTTTGCCTTTGAAGATCGTTCAGACGGACGTATCTTACATTCGAAAAGCAGAATTGGGTCGATTCCTGAACGCAGTCAGTTTGTTATCCGTGGATGATTTCGCAACCTTTGATATGAATCCTTCCGATATTTTCTCTACTGATCTGGACGAATTTTTCAATTCCTTGATCATGCAAGCGACAGTATCGAAGTACATCTTGGATAATTCCGACGATGAAAATCCTGGATCCTATGGAACAACGGTTCTGTTGGTTCCAACCGATCAAAGAGAGTTGTTTGATGTGGATACCGTACCAACGGAACAAATCATCAAATCCGAATTGATTTTGATCATTGAAGCACTCAGCACATTGCAGATGGACAACTTTACCGACAACATGTCTCCTGGAGACATCACCGGTTTGGATAAGACACAGATCGATTCGATTCTGGACAGTGTATCCTTCCATGTTACAATTGACAACATGTTGCGAGACAATGCGAACATCGTCGCCGATATTCCAACGCAAGCCGAAGTATCGGGTGGAGCTCATGGAGTCAATCCTTTGACAACCGCAGAAGAATTGTCTGACTTCATCTTTGCGATCAAGACACTTGGCGGTACGGATTTCCAAACAGCTAATGTCAATGCAGCCGATTTCGCATCCCTGGATGACGGACAGCGCATCACCGTCTTGACATCGATGATCATTCGCAACAAGATCACACCGCAACTTGAAGTGTTGGATCTTGCCGATCCACTCTATACGATCGAAGCATCCGACTATGTAGATGGAAATACAGCCTTGTTCTTGACCGAGACCGGAGCCAAGGACGCAATCGATTATTTCTTCACTTATACCGGATAACCAGTCATTCATAAAACGAGGGAAGAATATTCTTCCCTCTTATTCTTTTTGTGTTATAATAGAATTCTACGAGAATTATTGGAGGTACATACTTATGAAACGAATCCTTGTTCTAGCACTTGTTTTTGTGCTAGGGAGTGCTTTTGTCGGATGTGATTTTTCTAAAACTTCGAATACCACTGGTTTGGAAACAACTACCACAGATTCACTCACGACAAACACGAATACTACAACCACTTTGAATACAACCCAATCAGGAGAACAGGTCATCAATCTGTTTTCCATCAACGATTTTCATGGCGGAGCGTATTCCGATATCAATAACCTGAGTCCGATGGGAGCTTTCTTGAAATTCCAGTTGGACAATACCGACAATGCAGTCGTATTGGCCAATGGAGACATTTTCCAAGGCACGGCTTTATCCAATTACTATTATGGATTACCAATCGTTGACGTCATGAATTATGTCGGCTTTGACGGTTTTGTCATTGGCAACCACGAATTCGATTGGGGAATCGACAAGATCACCCAATATCGTGACGGCAATCTCGACAACGGAGAAATGGACTATCCTCTTTTAGCTGCGAATATCGTCTATGAAGATACGGGTGATCCATTGGAAAATACGATTCCTTATATCACAAAACAAGTTGGCGAGGTCAAAGTAGGAATCATTGGTGTCATCGGCGATGTCATCAATTCGATTTCCGCTTCCAGAACCGAAAATATCATATTCACTGACGCAGCCGATGCGATCTATGATTACACTGAAGTCTTACGAACAGAAGAAGACTGCGATATCGTCGTTGTTTACATCCATGAAGGATCTGGGTTCAATAGTGAAATTCTGAATTTCACTGGAGATCACTATGTCGATGCCATTTTCAACGCTCATACGCATCAAGATGAAAGTGGATTGATCAGCCGCTCAAGCGGATTCCCGCTCGTGTATGCCCAAGCGAGTAATCAACCGGATTCTTTGTTTGTCAAGATATCTCTCACCTATGACCTTTCTCTGAGTCAAGTGGTAGACGCTTCAACCGCGACCTATACGGAAGATTATATCAACGGCATGTCCGATACCACAATCGAAAATATTCTCTATGAATATGACAATGAACCGACTTACCGTGCATTTGTCGATCAAGTGCTCTGTGATGTTGACTCTACCTACTATCGAAACGATTTGTCTACATGGGGCGCATCTGTTCTTCGTGATTATGCCGGAGTCGATGTTGGGGCGATCAACAGCGGTGGATTCCGATCCACAATGTATTCCGGATCACTCACCATGGGAGATTTGATTGTCATCTATCCATTCGACAATTACATCAAGACCAGTGAAATGACCGGAGCTCAGTTGCTTTCATTCTACGAAAAAGTTTTATCACATGGATACGATGTTGTCTTCGACGATGGGTTAACCTATGACAATGGAGATTTGTATATCGACGGAGTATTGGTCGATGATCAAACCTTGTATACCGTCGGAGCTGTCGATTACATCTTTGACAAGACGTACTACGACTTCTTGGACGGACAAAACATCACCCAGACAACGATGTTGATCCGCGACCTCTTGGCTGAAGACTTAAGCAATGTCGTCGGATCGTTCAATCCATATGATGGAACCAGTTATTTGCTCGGATATTACGCAACAGTTCCAACCTACGATTTGCGAATAAAAGAAAGTATCATACAATAAAAGAAAATGGAACTCATAATTTGAGTTCCATATTTTTTATTTCAGTGGATTTACATTGAAATCAATGACAGTCAGTTTGTTGTTTTCGCAAGTGACATTGGACAAAGAACAATTGTGCAAGGTAGATGCATAGGTGAATTCTTCAACATGAGTCGACAATATCGCTTTGATCACATGAGAATGGGTCACGATCAAGAGATTTTTGTTCGGGTATCTTTTGCAGATATCGATCAAAGAATCACAGACCCTTTTTTCCAAGTCTTCATTGCTTTCCATGTTGGGAACCAAACCCCTTTTGATCAGATAATAATAATCATCGTTGATCTCTTTCCCGTCATAATCTCCGAAGTTTCGTTCGATCAACCCTTTATCAAGAACCACAGGGCGTTTGTGAAGCATTCCCTTATTGACGAGTTCCGCTGTGGTATAGGCACGTTTCAGGGGGGAACTGATCACCATATCGAATTCGATATCGTGATTGGCAAAGTAGACTCCCGTAGCATAGGCCTGTTTCATACCTTCTTCATTAAGCGGATTGTCCATTCTTCCCTGGACGATGAAGTTTTTGTTTGCCTCGGTTTCTCCGTGGCGCATCAAAACGATTGTGTTCATTGTGTATCACCAAAGGTATTATATCAAAAAAACGATAAATGTATAGAGTGAAATCTTCTGTAAGTGGTTTCATTCCACAGAACGATTTCATTTACAACGAAGCGATTACATAGTATAATATACCTATAAAAAGTGAGGTAATTGCATATGAGAATGGTAGACATCATTGTCAATAAACGCGAAGGATTGGAAAATACCCAAGCGGAAATTGACTTTTTAATCAACGGATATGTGAAGGGAGACATCCCGGATTATCAAATCAGCTCCTGGCTGATGGCAACGTTCTTCCAAGGGATGAGCGACGATGAAGCCTTTTATTTGACGAAAGCGATGTTATACTCGGGAGATGTAATCGATCTATCAATGATCGATGGAGTCAAAGTCGATAAACATTCCACCGGTGGAGTGGGAGACAAGACGACTCTTGTTTTGGGTCCGCTTGTGGCTAGCGTTGGCGCGAAAGTCGCAAAACTGTCAGGCAGAGGACTTGGTCATACCGGAGGGACTTTGGACAAGATGGAATCGATCGAAGGAATGTCGATCGACATTCCCGAAGACAGGTTCATCCACCAAGTCAACGATATCAATATCGCTGTCGCCGGTCAAACCAAAAAATTGGTGCCAGCGGATAAATTGCTATATGCATTAAGAGATGTGACCGGTACGGTTCCATCGAAACCTTTGATCGCCTCAAGTATTATGTCCAAGAAACTCGCAAGTGGTGCGGATGTCATCTGTTTGGACGTCAAGATCGGTGATGGTGCGTTCATGAAAACTCTGGACGACGCAAAGGATCTTTCGGAAATCATGGTGGCGATCGGAAACTCCTTTGGCAAGAAGGTCACAGCCTTCATCACCGATATGGATCAACCGCTGGGGATGACCATCGGAAATCGCTTGGAAGTCAAAGAAGCGATGGAGACATTGGCAGGTCACGGACCGGAAGACTTGGAGACACTATGTGTCAATATCGCATCCTATATGATTTATTATGCCCACAAAGCCGATTCTCTTGAAGAGGCGAAACAATTGGCTTATGATCAACTGCACAATGGGCAAGCTTTGGCCAAATTCCATGAATTCGTCGAGGCTCAGGGAGGAACCGTCCCAGTACTCGATAAGTTCATCACCGTCGATGAAATCATCCCATACAAAGCGAAAAAAGCCGGTTATATCAAACGCATCAAAGCCTTGAATATCGGTCTTGCTTCAATGAAACTCGGTGGTGGTAGAGAAACCAAAGAGGACGATATCGATCCGAACGTCGGAATCGTCTTGCATCAAAAAGTCGGTGACTTGGTAAAAGTTGGAGATACTGTTTGCGATATCTACAAAAACAAGAGATGGTCGGATGATATTTTGGAACTTCTGGATGAAGCGTATGAAATTGTTGAAGAAGAAATTCAAACACCGGATACAATCAAAACAATTATCGGTTGATTTGATTTGTAGTACCAGCTAAAACGTGTTATAATAAAAATAGAAAAGGGGAGCTGGGTAGACCCGGCTGAGAGTATGACTGCTGTCATAGACCTTACCTGATCTGGATAATGCCAGCGTAGGATGATACTACTGAACAGGTCCCTTTCCACTAAGGGACTTTTTTTGTCCCAAAAAAGGAGAGAAAAATGAAAAGAGAACGTATCAACACGATTGCCGAGATGGCAATCCTGGTCGGCGTCGCATTGGTTTTGGATTTGATTGCAGGATTGTTTTCCCCGTTCAAATACGGTGGATCTATCAGCCCTGCCATGCTGCCGATCTTCATCATCGCCTATCGCAGAGGTTGGAAAAACGGAATGCTTGCAGGGCTTGTCTTTGGAGTGTTGCAGCTGATTACTTTAGGAACCGAAGTCTTCACTTGGATCATTGATCCAACACCGTTGAAAATCATCGCTGTGATCGCTTTGGATTATATTGTGCCATTTGCATTATTGGGTTTGGCAGGAATGTTTAAAAACCCGTTGAGTAACCATTGGTCTTTTATTGGCGGAATCGCTTTAGGGTCGTTTCTTCGCTATCTTTCACATGGTATGTCTGGAGTTTTGGTCTGGTATACTTATGCAGAAGCCATCGGTGTTAATCCTTGGTTGTATAGTTTCGTGTTATATAATCTTCCGTATATGGCAGCTTCCTTTGTATTCTGTTTGATTCTTGGTTTACTGCTATACAAACGAGGTATTTGGGAATACAATCTTAACGCAAACATCACATCAAAATGAAATCATTGAAAAATTAGCACTCAATTCTTGACAGTGCTAATTTTTATGTTATAATTGTACTGGAAACTATATTTGGAGGTAATAACATGAGCAAAGAAACCAAACAATTTCAAACAGAATCGAAGCAATTACTACATTTGATGATTCATTCCATCTATACCAACAAAGAGATTTTTCTACGCGAACTGATCTCAAACGCAAGTGATGCGATCGACAAATACCATCTCTTGAGTTTGACCGATGATTCTCTGGAAAAAACCAATGAATACGAGATTCATCTAGAAGTCGACAAGAAGAAACGCAAAATCACTATAAGCGATAATGGAATCGGTATGACTCACGATGAGCTCATCGGCAACATCGGAACCATCGCAAAGAGTGGTACTCTGGAATTCTTAAAGAACATGAAAGGCAAAGAAATGAAAGAATCCGATCTCATCGGCCAGTTCGGTGTCGGTTTCTATTCCGCTTTCATGGTTTCCAAGAAAGTCGAAATCATCACCAAATCCGCATTCAGCGATACCGCCTACAAATGGACATCTGTTGGTGAGGACGAATTCACCATCGAAGAAACGAATAGAGAAGAAAGAGGGACCCAGATCACTCTTACGATTCGCAAGAACGAAGACGAAGAGAACTACGATGAATTCCTGGAAACTTATAAAATTCGCTCTTTGGTTAAAAAATACTCTGACTATGTCAAATACCCAATCACCATGGAACGGGAAAAGAGCATTCCCAAACTAGACGCCGACGGCAATGAGATCGAAGGCGAATACGATACTATGATCGAGAACGAGACCTTGAATGAAATGGTACCGATTTGGAAGAAGAACAAAAGCGAAATCACCGATGAGGAGCTCCATGAATTCTACAAGACAGCCTATTATGATTACAACGACCCGATGTTTCACATCTGGACCGACGTCGAAGGATTGTTGACCTATAAATCTATCATCTTTGTACCATCCAAAGCCCCACAAAACCTCTATTCCGAAAAATACGAGAAAGGCTTGCAACTGTATGCCAAAGGCGTATTTGTCATGGACAAATGCAAAGAACTGGTGCCAGATTATCTCAGATTCATCAAAGGACTTGTCGTTTCACCAGACTTGAATCTCAACATTTCAAGAGAAATGCTGCAACACAATCGTCAGTTGATGAAAATCCAAAAGAATCTGGAAAAGAAAATCGTCAATGAACTTGAAAAGACACTCAAGAATGACAGAGAAAAGTACGAGACCTTCTGGAAGGAATTCGGAGTCAACATCAAATACGGAATCTACGACAACTTCGGTACCAATAAGGAACTATTGCAAGATCTCGTCATCTTTGAAACAGTCAATGAAGACAAACTTATCACATTGAAAGAATATGTTGAAAAGATGCCAAAGGAACAAAAAGAGATCTATTATGGTTCCGCTCACACCAAAGCAGCCTTAAAAGCCACACCACAAATGGATTTGATCAAATCCAAAGGATATGATGTCTTGGTGCTCAGTGATGAAATCGATGAGTTCATGATCAGCATCCTTGGTGAGTATGACAAGAAACCATTCAAATCCATCAACAAAGGTAATCTCGACATCGCTGACGAGTCTGAAAAAGAACTTGTCAAAGATCTCGAAACCAAAAACGTTGACTTATTGACCAAAATCAAAGAGGTTTTGAAAGACGAAGTCGAAGAAGTGAAACTATCCACACGTCTGAAAGAATCTCCAGTCTGCCTCGTATCCGGAGACGACCTCTCCTTTGAAATGGAGAAAGTCATTTCCCAATTGCCGGGAGACCAAGAAGTCAAAGCGAAGAAAATACTCGAAATCAATCCGCAACACGAACTCTTCCAAGCGATCGAGACGATTTACCGAGATCATCCGGAAGAAATCGAAGATTATGCAAGCATACTGTACAACCAAGCATTACTGATTGAAGGCTTGGAAATCAAGGATCCGGTTGCTTTTTCCAACAAAATGGTTAAAATATTAATAAAGGCCGCTCAAGTAGGAGAAACCAATGGAACCGATTCTAAAAACGATTAAAACCGAACTCAAACCATTCAAGAAAGAACACAATTTCATCGTCAAACGCATCAAAAACGCGTTTCAGGACGGGCTTGAATACTTCGACTATTACAGTTTGAACCGCAAGAAGCATTATCTTGTCGTGCGCTTCATCTATCAAAAAGACCAGAATTCATTATCGGTGATCTACCGATACCAATTCCAGTCCAAAACCAAAACGATTGATGAAGAACATTCGTTTGCCGAGATGGACAAAGTCCATTTGCCAGGAATCAAGAAAGCCGATCGGGAGAAGTTATATGGCGCATACAAGTTTGATGTGGTCGAAAACAAGATTGTCAATACCGTGCCTTTGGAAGAACAACATAAAATCATTATAGATGTCTTTCAAAACAACATCAATTCGATCGTGAAATTGGCAAAATCCAGCAATAAAAAAGAAGAAAATCCTGAGTAATCAGGATTTTTCATTTAAATAATATTGATCGACGATACTCAAATAATCGACAGGCTTGCGATAGCCTTCTTTGATGAAATGGGCATGCTCCTCGAACTCTTCCAAAGCAATCGACTTTCGTCCGGTTTTCGCCCGATTGTAATATTCCGTCACATAATCGGAATCGAGCAAATAGATTCTCTCAAGTCTTGAAAAGTAGACAATGATGAAACTGATTGCTCCATGCTCTTTCACGCGTCTTAAGTGTTCTACTTGATGTTCGTGAATGTTCTTGATCGGAAATGAAGTCGTCGATTTCGTTTCTTTCGCCTCGAAATCGATATATCTTCCCTTATAGATCCCATTGTAGTCGGTTGTGGAAGGTAACTTATAGTACGCTTCCGTTATTTTCGCAGCGGAACGGCGTTTGTAATCGACACCGACAATCTGGATCGGTATCGGCTTTTTGTAAATGACGGCGATGTCATTATCGAGATAGAATTCATTTGTCTGATTGATCATCGACTCGAAGTTCATCCCTCGATTTGCGGCACTCACCGATTTGTTCACAGGATTCGCTGTTTTTTTGATTGGATAGTTTATCATCTTATCACCGCCTATATTGTATCATAGTTCCATCAAAAAGTCTTGAGCATAAAATAGAATCCTATTGATAAATTTATAAGAAAAACATCTAATGTTGGCGTGAATCGTTCAAAATGTTGTATAATAGAATACGATATAACATAACAGGAGGTTATATGAGTCAAATCAAGTTTTTCGCACTCGGTGGATTGGGAGATAATGGTAAAAATCTCTATGTCCTGGAAATCAACGAAAAACTGATCGTACTCGACGCCGGTCTCCAGCATCCAAGCGGAGACTTGCTAGGTGTGGACGCAATTGTACCGGATATCAGTTATCTGGTTTCAAGAAAAGAAGACATCATAGGCATCTTTTTATCCCATGCTCATGATAAGAACATCGGAGCTTTACCTATGATACTGTCACAGATCAATACCAAAGTGTACGGTACCAGTTTCACCGTTGAAGTTGCCAGGGACTTTCTCGCCGACAACAAGATGAACCACTACGACTATGATTTCGAAGTGGTAAAATACAATACCATTATCAAATTCGACGATTTCGCTGTCGAATATTTTCAGACGACTCACTCGGTTCCTCTTTCTGCAGGAATCGTCATCTATACAGAAGATGGAGCAATCGTCTATGCCAGTGATTTCACGTTTGATCAGAACGTCACAACATATTATAAAACAGACTTCCGTAAATTGGCAAAAATCGCCGATTACGGCGTTTTCGCTTTGCTGTGTGAATCCAGTGGCGCTGGCAATGTCGGACATTCCAACACCAGCCAGAATCTGAAACATATCATTCGTACTTCGTTCACGGAAGCCAAAGGCAGAATCATCGTCGGAATGTACTCGACAGAACTGTCAAATATCCAAATCATCATCGATGAAGCCTTGAAGGCAAACAAGAAAATATCCATTATCGGACGAAAAGCGCAACGCCTTGTCAATATCGGCGAGCGGATGGGTTATATCGAAATTCCGGAAGAAAGTCTTGTCAATCTGAAATTCATCGATTCGGACAACAAAAACGAATTCAATGACGTCGTCTTCTTGGTCACCGGTGAGCGTCATGAGCCGTTCTTCATGTTGCAACGGATGGCGAAAGGCTATGATCGTTTGATTAGTTTGATCGAATCCGACACTGTTATGTTCATGTGTCCGCCATTGATTGGTACGGAAAAGATTGCAGCTAAGACCTATAACGTGTTATGCAAGCTCGGTGTCAACATGATCAAGATCGACAAAACCATGCTTTCCCGTTTCCATGCATCCTCTGAAGACATCAAATTCATGTATTCGATGTTGAATCCGAAATATGTCATTCCGATCAACGGCGAATACCGTTACCAACTTGCACAATATGAAATTGCAAAGGAATATGGATACAAAGAAAGTGAAATCCTGTTGCTTGACAATGGTGAGGTTATCAGCTTCAATCATGGAATTAAAGACAAGTTCCATGATATGGTTGAAAATGGGACTCTACTTGTGGATGGAACCTTTGAAACCGACATCAATGACAAAGTGATCAAAGAACGTGAACTCTTAAGCCAGGATGGTTTCCTAATGCTGATTGCCAATATCAACGCAAAACTGCAGTTGATGCTCAATAAACCTGAGATCGTCTCACGTGGTTTCATGTTCATGAAAGAGAACGAAGAGATGATCAAAGAGATCGAAATCATCTACCAACTGGAAACCAATAAACAATTTGCCAAAGCAAATATCGACTGGAAAGAATACAAAGATAACATTCGTTACCAGATTCAGCGTTATCTCTACAATAAGACGAAGAGAAAACCAATTGTAATTCCAGTCATTATCGATACCGATAAAGAGAGTGTTTGTGAAATCATTTAATGGAATTGACTAAAATCACACAATTTTTTTGTGTGATTTTTTCATCTTTTATTTTAATTGATTCTGTTCTCTTGAAATTCATTGAAATTTGTGCTTTGGATATGCTACAATAGAACTACATTGATTCATTATTTATATCGAAATGAATCTTGCTTGGGGGGCATCAATTGAAACGAATTATGATTTTTAGCTTATCCACAATTCTATTATTTATGGTCAGCTGCAGCAGTTTGTTTTATTCCGACTCAAATCCTTTGTTTCATCAAGGTTTGTTAGCGGTATGTGATGTGGACCATATATGTGGATATATGAATGAAGACTTTGAAATCGTGATTGATTACCAATACGACTTGGTAGAAGAATTTCATGAAGATATCGCTGTTGTTTTAAAAGACGAACTTTACGGTGCTATCAATAAAGATGGCGAAGAAGTTGTTGAAATTCGGTTTGAGACAATTGAGACAGATGATGAAACAGAAACCATCACTGTGTTTGACAGAGAAACATATCAATACCTTTATTATAACTATGACGGAGACGAAATTACGTTTGCGGAGTATTGTGAAGCTATGGGATATCAGGAGGATATGCTGGTGGCTGTAAGAGAGGATCCGGATTGGAATTCACCGATTGCTTTCTATAGTACTACAGGAGATAAAATCATCGATTATAAATATCATGAATCTCTACAACCGGCATTCTCTGAATTCAATATCGTCCGTTATTATGACAAATACTATGTTCTCACAAAGAACGAATTTGGTACATCTGAAAGTGACTACTATTTTATCGATGCAGAATTTGCATATCAAAATTCATATTACTGCATTCAAGAGCAAGATGAACGATACTGGATTATCAGTGACGCTACAAAAGCTGCCATATTCGAAGATCCATATGATTCACCGATATACTTCAACGATCAAGGTTATGCATTGGTTGAGCGCGATGGTTGGTATGGATTCATCAATCTGGATGGAGAGGAAGTTGTTGCTTTAGAATACGAAAGTACACGGATGTACGATGCACCATTTGATTATTCTGAGCAATCCTATCTATTATTGTATAAAGATGGACTGTATACGATATTCAATGAAAATGCCGAAATCATTCATACTTCTGAATTGCCAATCGAGTTCTATAACGATCAAATAGTGGTTCATCACAATGAAGAAACCAATCGCATGGACGTGGTGAATTACAAAGACGATGTATTGGTGGATGACTTTATGCTTTTGATGCTAACGAAAGATCAAACAAAAGTGTTTGGTGTGGAATACCCATTGTACACCAAAGCTCCTGAAATCTACGATTTTTCTGGGAAACTGATTTCAGATCCGAAAAGTGATGTTTACTGCCATTTAGATATCGACTATTACAACTATTCTGATAGAATGTTCTACGGATGTTGGGAATATGATAATACCCAAGTGACAAGAACAATCTACAACAGCAACCATCAACAAATAATACAAGTCACAGGAGAAGATGCAATCATAATTTATAGTGATGGATACATTCTGACAGTGGCTGAAGATGGATTGGCAGCCATCTATGATTACAAAGGGAACCTGTTAGTGGATCAATTCTATCGTAATATAGATAATCCAATATAAAAAAAGGCTGAATTCAGCCTTTTTATTTCTTTATGTTAAAACAATAAAATCGATCCACCGAGAATCTGAACCAATAAATCCAATCCAATATACACTATCAACAAGATCAACACAATGTAAAGCACGAGACCGATTGTCGATATGATCAATACGAATTTCCTGGTTTTTGGCCTAGATATTTTCATCAAAGCCGCTAGAATATAACCAAGAATCGGAATGAAGAAGGCAATGATACCATAAATCAGGTATCCGAAGAATCCTTCTTTCTTTTCTTTGGCAATCAATGGTTTTCCACAGGATGGGCAAGACAATTGATCATCGGTGACAGTTGCACCGCATTCAGGACAAAATGGCATAATTTATTCTCCTTATATCATGATTTCGATCGCAAGATCGCTTGAATCTTTTCATATTCATCCGCAAAGATGTTTTCCAGTTTGGTATGCCGCTGCGGAACATAATACAACTTGTCTTTGAGCTTGATAGGAAGATATTGTTGCGAAACAATATGATTCTCATAATCGTGGGCATATTTATACGGTTGTTTATCGTCGTAAGTAGGATTGTTGATCAGATGACTTGGCACCTTGAATGTCAAACCACTGTTGACATCCGCCAAAGCTTGTTCGATCGCAATGTGAGCCGAATTGGATTTTGGCGATAAACACATTTCAATCGTGATCGCACCAAGAGCATTTCTAGCCTCCGGCATCCCGACTTTTACAGCCGTGTTGCAGGCGGCATCCACTTTGACACCCATCATCGGGTTTGCCAATCCAATGTCTTCATACACGATGGCTCGAATCCTTCTTACAAGCGATTCCAAATCGCCTGCAGCGAGTAATCTAGCCAAATAATGCAAAGCCGCATTGGCATCGCTACCGCGAACGGACTTGTGGAACGCACTTAAGATATCATAATAATTGTCACCCGTCTTAAAGGTGGATTTACTCGCTTCCGGTAATCTTTCCTCCAACGCTTTATTATCTATGATTCCATCTTCTGAAGTCAATAACAATAACTCCAACATGTTGATTGCCGAACGAACCTCACCGTTGCAGGCAACACTGATGGTTTCATATACGGAATCGGAAATTTGAAATTTCTTGTCATAATTTGATAAATCGAGTTTCCTTAAAAAGCCTTCAATATCTTTTGTCTCCGGACGTTCAATCCGAAAGATCGATGTGCGACTTCTAACTGCTGGATTGACAGCGATATAAGGGTTTTCCGTTGTCAATCCTATCATTACGATATTGCCTTTTTCCACATATGGCAACAAGTAATCCTGGATATCCCGATTCATCCGATGAATCTCATCAATGATTAACAACACGTTATCATATAATTTCACGGTTTCAACAATCTGTTTCAATACCGCTTTGGAGTCTGTGGAAGCATTGAATTTGAAGTGATTCAAGGGGAAATGGTCGGCAATGATATTTGCCAACGTGGTTTTCCCGACACCGGTAGGTCCATACAAAATCACGGATACCATTTTTTTGGTCTCCGTCATTTTTTGCAATATGGAAATCACTCGCTTGTTTCCGAGCACGTCTTCGAAACGGTTTGGTCGCGAAAAGTCAGCCAAAGGTTGATACATTTAGGCACGCTCCTTATTGGTTTCATTATAACATATTCTTTGCAAAAAAGAGAAAAAAGACTATAATATTAAGTAGAAACAAGAAAGTAAGTGAAGCAATGATAAAAGAAGAAATTCAAAGACTGAAACAAGAAAAGAACGCAGTCATTCTCGCTCATTTCTACCAGAAACCAGAAATTCAAGATATCGCAGACTATGTAGGCGACTCTTTGGCTTTATCCAGGATTGCCGCTGGCACTGACGCGGATGTCATCGTTTTTTGCGGAGTCTACTTTATGGCAGAAACCGCAAAGATACTTTCACCGGAAAAAAAGGTGTTGTTACCGAAGATGAATTCCTTATGCCGCATGGCAGCGATGATCAAGACAAAAGACCTGGAACAATACAAGCAAGAACATCCGGATCGTTTCATCGTGACATATGTCAACACGAGAGCGGATATCAAAGCATTGAGCGATGTGATTGTCACAAGTTCCAATGCGGAAAAGATTGTAGAGCATTACAAAGACAAAAAAATCCTGTATGTTCCGGATAAGAATCTAGGAACCTATTTACGCTATAAAACAGGATATGATATCGATGTTTGGCCTGGATATTGTTATATCCATGATTTGCTCACAATCAATGATATCAAAAAGAAGCGCGATCTTTATCCTAACGCTTTGGTTCTGATCCATCCGGAAGCTCCGCTTGAAGTATTGCAGGAAGCGGATTTCGTCGGGTCGACAAAACAGATCTTGGAATATGCAACCAACAGCGATGCATTAGAGTTCATCATCGGAACCGATGAAGGAATTATCCATGCTTTACAAACAAAGAACCCCAATAAGACCTTCCATTTGTTGGCAAAGGGATTGTCTTGTATCAATATGAAACGAATCTCACTAGAAGATGTCCACGAAGCTTTGTTGAAGGAACAACATGAAATCCAAGTCGATGAAGAAGTCGCAAACAAAGCTCGAAAAGCGTTGGACAAGATGATGGAGCTTTCTTGATATGGATAAACGATCGACAGATGTTTTGATTATCGGGACCGGTTTAGCCGGTCTGTTTGCTGCTGTGAACATTGATTCCTCTATCAAGGTCACATTGTTATCGAAAACAAAAGTCAGAAATTCCAATTCCAGTTTGGCTCAAGGTGGAATTGCTTGTGAATATAATGATGATAAGTCTTTGCATCAAAAACACATCGAAGATACGATGCGAGCAGGCGCATATTTGAATGATAAAAATGCAGTCGAATTCCTTGTGCACAACGCCTTTGATGCCGTAAAAACATTGATTGAGCTGGGTGTAAAATTCGATATGGACAAAAACGGCGAATACCTTTTTACCAAAGAAGGAGGACACTCTTCGAAACGGATTTTCCACAGTGGCGGAGATGCTACAGGAAACAACGTCATCGAGGATTTATTGGCTGTGGTAAAACAACGTAAAAACATCCATATCGTAGACAATACAATGGCTTTGGATTTGCTTCAAAAAGATGGCAAAGTTCATGGTGCAATTGTCCTGGAAAATGAAGCCAAGCACTATCCTATTTATGCGAAAAAAGTCATTATCGCAACCGGAGGAATCGGTTCTGTTTACGGTTCGACCACCAATGATTTGAACGCTACAGGTGACGGAATCGGTATGGCATATCGTGCTGGCTGCAAGTTCCAAAACATGGAATTCGTCCAGTTCCATCCAACTGCTTTGTATTCTGAATTTGTGACCTCAAGACAGCGCTTTTTGATAACAGAAGCAGTCCGTGGAGAAGGGGCGTATTTACGCAATGTCGAGAAGGAACGATTCATGAAAAAATACGATCCCGAACGTATGGAACTCGCTCCTAGGGATATCGTTTCTCAAGCCATCTATCGTGAGATGTACGATACTTGGACTGACCATGTATATTTGGATACTACTCATATGGATCCGAAGTTCCTGGAGAAGCGTTTTCCAACCGTCTTCAATTACTGTAAAAAAGAAGGATATATCATGGGATTGGACCTTATTCCTGTCGCTCCCGCTGAACACTTTTTATGTGGTGGGATCAAGACGGATTTGGACGCAAAAACCTGCTCTATGAATCTCTATGCCATAGGTGAAGTCGCTTATACCGGAGTACATGGTGCAAACCGGCTTGCATCCAATTCCTTGTTGGAATGTTTGGTCTTTTCAAAATCGGCAGCCAAAAACATTAATGAGACCTTGAATGGTGATTTGCTAAATCAAGATTTCGTGATCGAAGAACTTCCAAACTACAACTACAATTACAAACCGATTCGTAAGAAAATCGGCGATTATATGGATGAGCATGTTTCCATTGTCAGAAATGAACAGGGGTTATCTTTGACCGATAAAGTACTAAAAGATATAGAAGCGAATCTACTTAAATATCCAAACCTGACGAAATACTATTACGAGACGTTGAACATGGTCGAAACCGCACATCTGATTACAGAGAGTGCACTTAAAAGAGAGGAAAGCATCGGATGTCATTTGAGAATCAAATAATCAAAACCAATTATCATACACATATGTACCTTTGTAGACATGCAACCGGTACGATAGCAGATTATGTCAAGCAAGCAATCGAACTTGGTTTGACACAGATCGGTTTTACCGATCATGCTCCTTGGACTGAATTGATCGACCGATCTGTTCGCATGAGTTGTGAAGACTATCCTATCTATATAGAGGAACTAGAAGAAGCAATCAAAAAATATTCATCGAAGATCAAAATCCTTAAAGGTGTGGAGATCGAATATTTCAAATACAAGGACAGTCACTACCGACACTTGATGAAAGATCTTGATTATATGATACTTGGACAACACTACATTGAGATGAATCGAAAATTGGTCAGCGTCTACCGGATCCATACGATCAAGGAATTGACGATTTATAAAAACACACTCATCGAAGCGATGCGAACTGGATTCTTCAAATTCATCGCTCACCCGGATCTGTTTTTGTTTTCCCAGAAAAAATTGTCATCAGAAGTTTTAGGGTTGGCAGAAGAAATCATTCTTGCCGCAAAGCGATTTGACATTCCACTTGAAGTCAACGCAAACGGAATCCGAAAAGGAATGATTGAAGTCGAGGGGGAAATGATCTATCGTTATCCTCGAAAAGAATTTTGGGAACTCGTGAAAAAGCATGAAGCAAAAGTTGTTATCTCAAGTGATGCTCACAAACCGGAGTTGTTATTCGATGAGGCGATTATAGAGGCGGTCGATTTTTGCAAGACACACAACTTGACAGTAGAAGAAGAACTCGTGTTCGACTCGTGAAACATTGCATAGAACCCGAAAAACGATTTTGAAATAGGTAATATTTTATCGATTCATAGGGTATCTTTATACAACTATTCAAAAAAAATGAAAAATTCGGCGGATTTTGAGGCCGAATTTTTTTATTGCAGTAAATAGCAGAATAAGCCAAAATTAATATGGTCATAGAAGATATATGAATATAATTACCTGTTAGAAGGAGAAGCTATTTCTTTTGATAAACACACAATTGAATTCATTTGAATGTTTTTTGTGGATAATATCGAGAGTTTTATGTAACTCAAATTAGTTCATATAATGTATATTATGTTAACAAACTATAAATACCTAAACGGCGCGATGCATAGAACGTTTGTTGAGAGGGTGGAAAACTACCTATATGCTTTTTCTGCGAAAATTGGACCTCGATTTTCACTCCCTCAAAAACCCGTCTGAAAATTCATAGGCAATTGACCCTGTTTTTCGATTTCGATATCTCGACTTTTGGGTTTATATGTTATAATACAGATGGAATACGAGGTGATCCTATTTGGGTAAGATATATATGATATTCACTGGTGGAACGATATCAATGAAGATTGATGATGTCTCTCACACTGTGAAACCTGCTCTATCAGCAAAACAAATCATGCAATCGTTGTTGGAGTCCGAACTATACAACGATCTTGAGGTCATCGAATTTTCCGAAGTACCATCGCCATCGATCACCCCGGAAATGATGTTGGAAATTTCCAAGATCATTCGTCATGAGATCGATACGAATGATCCGATTGGTTTCGTTGTCGTACATGGGACAGATACCTTGGAGGAGACAGCGTTCTTCTTAGACACCGTTTTGGATTCTCCTGTTCCAGTTGTTGTGACTGGTTCCATGAAGTCTAGTTCGGAACTTGGATTCGACGGCATCAACAATCTAGTCTCATCCATTTTAGTTGCCAAGTCAACTAAATCACGAGGGCGTGGAGTACTTGTTGTGATGAACGATCAGATCAACGCTGCGAGCGAGGTCACCAAAACCAACACCCTTTCACTCGATACGTTCAAGTCATTGGATTATGGTCCGGTGGGTATCGTCGACAACCATGAAGTGATCTTCCATCGTAACATCAGCTATGAACGTCAAACAGTCTTGGTCGATTCATTGACTCCGAATGTTCATCTTATCAAAGCCTATGCAGGTGCTGATTCTTCCATCCTTGATTTTGTTGTTGGTGCTGGAGCCAATGGAATCGTCATTGAAGCTTTGGGTAGAGGGAATCTTCCACCAGATATGATTTCTGGCATTGAGAACGCCATATCCAAGGATATACCTGTTATCATCTGTTCAAGATGTCCTAGTGGTCGTGTCTTGGATTCCTACGGGTATTTAGGCGGGGGGAAATTTTTAACGGATCTTGGCTGCATTTTAGCACCTTCATTGAATGGTCAAAAAGCCAGAATCCTGTTAATGCTTGCATTGCAGAAATCCAAAGATAAAACGTATTTGAAATCTTTATTTACAATCTAAAAAAAAGAGTCGCTTTCTTGCTTAGAAAGCGACTTATTTATTGCTTATTCTTCTTCTGATTCTTCTTCATCCAAACCGTTGTTTTGTTGTTTGTCCAACAGTAAACGATTGAGTTCATCGACTTCTGACTTATAGCGTTTAGATGCGACCAGTAATGCAATGAAATAGATGACTCCGACGATAGCGATCAAGATGTATAATGACCACACCTGCCGAAATAGGAAGGTGCCGAATACTTGCCTTAAGACAAACATGGCCGGTATGATGATCAGATATCCTAGGATCACATTGACATAGGCTTTACCCTTTTCCGATTTGAATACGCGAATCGCCAGTGCGATGATGAGTGACATCAAAATCGCTCCGATAGTTGGTCGGAAAAAGGGCATGATCGTTTGTGTGACGCGATAATATACAATCCCTAAAAACAAAAATGTGATAATGGTAAAGAACAGAGTTTTTGTGAATGTGTTGAAGTATCGTTTCATCCTCTACCACCTCCTAGGATTTGTTTGAGCACGGGGACGTATTTTCGGGATACAACGACCTTCTCATTGTTGAGCAGAATTGCGTCCATTCGTCCATTGATACTGGACTCGAAACTACGTATCTTTTTGATGTTTAATATCGTGTTTTTACTGATTCGGATAAACGGAGTATTCTCAAGGATTTCTTCCAATTGATATAGCTTTAGTGAGATATCATAAACCTTGTCTTTGGTGTATGCAAATACCTTGTTTTCAATCGTGTCAAAATAGTAGATTTTATGAGGTGTCAGAGTGTAGGATCGCCCGTCTATCCTACCAGTGATTATTTTGTTAAGATAGGTCAAAGAACGTTCAATCTCTACCACTTGTTCATTTTTATTCTGGCAGTTGATGACGACTTCAATCTCTTCAATTTCGGGTGATTCATGAACTCTGATTTTCATATCAATTCTCCAAATAATCTCCGATTAACAATTCTGCATTCTGCAAAATTTCAGTAGCGCTTTGTAATAGTTCATAACGGTATTGCAAGACCTCGATCACTTCGGTGTATACGGTGATGATTTGAGGTAGATTTTCTCTTGTATATGAGCCTCTCAAATCATAGATTCTTTGATACGCTTCACCTTGTGTCGCAAGTAATAGATTCTTCAATTCTGTCAAATTGTCGATCGCTGTTTGCAAGGTAGCTCTATCGTCTTCCAATAAGACATAGCCGGCGTCTTTAAGCGTATTTATCTCTTCACGAATGGATTCCGTCAAGGCTCTGATACCTTCCCTTTGAAGCACGATTTGATCATGCAAATCCAAAATATCCAAACGCAATTCGTTGAAGGTGATCAAGTCATTCGTTGTTTCACTTAAAGTGATGATAGAGGTTCCATCCTCTTTGTAACTGACAGCGGATGATACTCCGTCTTCCTCGGTCAATGAATCGCTGGTATACACAACCGAAGTGGTTTCCATTTGATTGGCAGCTTTTAAGAACTGATCCAAAATGGTTTGTTCGGTGCAGCTCACAGCTGCGAATAACGTCATGATTGCTAAGAATCCAAGCAAGACTATTTTTGTTGTTTTCATAAAAATTACCCCTTTCATATGTTTCTGGCTTGATTGTACATTGCTTTTTATCGGTTTGCAACTGTATGACAGCCAAGATGCATATAAGGGGCATTAAGTTGTTATTTCAGCATCATTGCCAAAGCATCTTTGATCAATTCATGTGTCAATTTTGAAGGATCCAGCTTTGGTATGATTTTTTTGATTTCTTTGTCTTTATATCCCAAAGCAACAAGCGCCTCTTCCACCTCTAGTAGGTTTGCGGTCTTGATGGTCGTATCTTCGAATTCGATTTTACCTTTGAGATCCAGAATGATCTGTTGGGACGCTTTGGGACCGATTCCCGGGAATTTTTGCAAGTATTTTGCATTCCCGTCTTCAATCGCGTCAGCGATGGATTCTACTGATCCAGATGCTAAAATCGCATTTGCACTCTTCGGACCGATGCCATTGACGGAGATCAGTTTGATGAAGAGTTCTTTGGCTTTTTGGGTTTTAAATCCAAATAGGCTGATATTGTCTTCACTGACTTTTTGATAGAGATAGACTGTTGCTTCCGTATGCAGGATAAATGCATATGGATTCGGTGTGATCACTTGATAACCGATACCATTGTTTTCCACTGTGATATAGTTCGGATTGATCTCTGTGATATTTCCTTTTATATAATTATACATGGATGACCCTTTCTATTCGATAAAATCGAATTCCATATCAAAGATACGGATGGTATCGTTTGCTTTCGCACCGGCGTCTCGCAACATTTTGTCGAGACCGGCTTTGCGAAGTCTCGTCAAAAACATGGTCAATGCCTCATCTGTCATGAAGTTGGAGCGTTGATAGAGTTTCTCGACCAAAGCGCCTCTGACATCGAACGTATCTTCATTGATGCGTTCGATGATGATTTCTTGGTCTTTCGCTTCAAAAGTGTATTCAACATAATCATCGATGACTTCCTCATCCTTATAAAAGAATGGGGTTGTTTCCAACAATTGTGCGGTTTTATAAACAAGTTCTTGAAGATGATCGTTGGTCAGCGCTGAGATTGGAATGATTGTGGTATCTTCCTCAAAGTGCTTTTTGAATTCTGCGAGACGCTCCGAGGCACCAGGCATATCCATTTTGCTGGCGATGATGATCTGCGGACGCTCGAGCAACATTTTATCATAATCCTTCATCTCTTGATTGATGATCTGGTAATCCTCGAATGGATCTCGTAAAGATTCAGGACTCATATCCACCATATGCAATAAAACTCTGGTTCTTTGAATATGCTTTAAGAATTGAAATCCTAGACCAGCTCCTTGTGAAGCTCCTTCGATCAATCCCGGCATATCCGCAAGAACAAACGGATTGATGTTACCCATGGATACGACACCAAGATTGGGAACCAAGGTAGTGAACGGATAATCGGCGATTTTCGGTCTGGAATTCGATAGGATGGTAATCAACGTCGATTTTCCGACGGATGGAAATCCGATGATTCCAACATCAGCCAGCAGTTTCAATTCCACGTGCAGATTCAATTCGATTCCCAGTTCTCCGTTTTCCTGAATCTTTGGTGCTTTGTTTCTGGAAGTGGCGTAGGAACGATTTCCTCTACCGCCGTTTCCACCTCGAGCGATCGTGGCTTGTTGGTTGTGTTCCACCAAATCCGCTAACACTTCATTGGTTTCTTGATTGTATACGATCGTACCGACCGGAACCTTGACGATTACATCTTCCGCATCGGCACCTTTCATGTTTTTGGTTTTTCCGGATTCTCCAGCTTTCGCAAAGACATGTTTTTGATATTTCAGATCCAGTAATGTGGACATTCCTTCATCGGCTAAAAAGATGACGGAACCACCTTTTCCACCGTCTCCTCCGGAGGGTCCACCCAGTGGAACGTGTTTTTCACGATGAAAAGCGACGATACCATCGCCTCCTTTTCCAGATCTTACAACTATATTGACTTCATCGATAAACATGTTTCACCTCAGTAGTATTGTATCACAAAACAAATTCATATGCCAACCGATTGATGCCCTTGAGATAACCTACCGGAATAAAACCGGCTTTCTTGATCAAGCCCTGCATTTTAAGGTTGTCAGGATGGGTATCGACTTTGACGGAATCATACCCGAGTTTTCTTGCCAGATCAATCGAGAATTCGAACAACTTCATTCCGATTCCTTTTCCTTGCGTCATCGGATCGACGATGATCCGGTGGATCACGAGAGATGATTCTTTTTTCCAAGTGATCTCTCGATAGGCAACTTCCTTGTCCTCCAATAAAGATATGGATCCAAGGACTGTATTATCTTCCTTATATATATATAAAGCATTTTGATTTAAGTCTGACAGAAAGTTCACACGATTCGGATAATCCCCCGGCCATTGGAAGAGTCCCTCACGGAGCATTTTGGTGCGAGCAGTCACGGCTATTTCTACGATGCGTGTCAGATCGCTTTCTTTTGCTTTCTCAATCATGGTTTCTTCTCACTCCGTCCTCTACAGATACGATGTGCATCACAGGGCTCTTGTTGTATTTGGTTTGATACAACTCTGTGAAATTGTTCCAAAAGATTTCCAATTCACTTCGTTTCACGAGGTTCAAAGTCGACCCTCCAAAACCGCCGCCAATCATCTTCGAACCGATACTGCCGGCATCTCTTGCCATAGTGACGAGTTCGTCCAATACTTCGGATGAGACCTCATACAAATCTCTTACCGATGTATGAGCCTCATTCAGCAGAGCACCCAAGGCAGGAAAGTCATTTCTCTTGATTGCGTCTTTGGCTTGGATCACTCTAGCATTCTCATTGATCAGATGTCGGAAGCGTTTCTTCAACGTCTCTTCCGGAAGAAAGGGTTCGTATGTATCATAATCTTCAGGTCGTAGATCACAGACATGATCGATCTTGACATGTTCTTGCAAGAACCGTAAAACCTGAGAGGATTCGCTCTGTCGTATGTTGTATTTCGATTCTGTCAGTTTCCGCGTAATATTGGAATTAACCAAGACGAATGCGTATTCGGACAAGTTAATGGAAATCAATTCATAATGCAGGTTTGTGGTATTGAGAAACATTACATGGTTCTTTCGTCCATTGGCGATAATGAATTGATCCATGATTCCACAGGAGACACCGATGTATTCGTTCTCTACGCGCTTGGCGATACTCGCAACCATTGGTCCGGTCAGACCCAGATGAAACTGATCGTTCAAGACACTAACAATCAATACCAATAAGGAAGCACTCGAGGATAAACCTCCACCCACAGGTAAATTACTGGATAATGCAATGTTCATTCCTTTGGTGATGGGATATCCCTGTCGCAACAATTCATGGTACACTCCGGATATGTAATTAGCGTAATCTCGTTTGGTATCATAAGTGGTCGATTTCAAATGGAAAGACAGGATACCAAGATCCGAAAAATTCTCGGAATAGACGAAAACCTTGGAATCCTTGCGGTAGGATATCGCTGCGGATATTCCCATGTCGATACAAAATGGCAGGACATGACCGCCATTGTAGTCGGTATGACCTCCGATGATGTTGACACGACCGGGTGAAACATAAGTTTCATGCGCCTTCATATGGAATTGTCGTTCAAAGATAGTTTTGATCTGATCCATGATATAGTCCATCCATTCCTTACTAAAAATTATATCTTAAATGGGTTTGTTTTTCAATCACTAGCAAAGATTCATAGGCGATAAAAAAAGCAGGATTTTCCTGCTTTATTCTTGTGGATACACTGATGCTTGTTTTCTATCTTTGCCAACGCGTTCGTATTTTACGATACCGTCGATTTTTGCGAACAATGTATCATCTTTACCGATGCCTACATTTTCTCCAGGATGAACCTTCGTACCTCTTTGACGGTAGATGATTGATCCAGCTGTGCAAAATTGACCATCCGATAGTTTAGCTCCCAGACGGCGTCCGATTGAATCACGACCATTTTTCGTGGAACCGACACCCTTTTTGGAAGCCATGCATTCAAGTATATTGATATTAAGTATCACTTAAAAACACCTCCAAATATAGTTTTCTTTACTTATTCGACATCGATTGATGTAATCGATAGTTTCGTGTATGGTTGTCGATGACCATTTTTTTTGTGGTAATGTTTCTTGGACTCGTATTTGAATACGATAATCTTTGGGCTTCTGCCGTGTTTTACGACGGATGCCTTTACGGCTGCGTTTTTGACATATGGTTTTCCGACTTTTACTTTGTCTCCACCGATCATGAGCACTTTGTCAAAAGTATATTCAGCTCCGGCTTCGACTTCCAGTTTTTCAACGAAAATCTCTTGTCCAACTTCAACGCGTAATTGTTTTCCACCTGTTTCGATAACTGCGTACATGTTGCACCTCCTCATATTTTAAGACTCGCCATGTTTTGGTAACGTTGTACGTATTTTTGGGACCAATTCTGAGCGGTATGCGATCATACGAAAGTATTATACACAAATTAGAGGTTATTGTCAATAAAAACTATTTGACAATCCGCTATTTTTTGCGAAAAGAACGATTTGAGGATTTTCATGTAGAAATCCAGAAAACTATGATACAATAATCTTAAAGGAAGTGATTGTTTTGCCTACTGAATTGTTGGGAATCGACATCTTATATTATTATATCGCTGTTGGTGTCATTCTGCTAATAATGATTTATCTTTTCATATCATATAGAATCTACAAACGTCTGATGTTGGACCACAACAATCCACCGGTTGATTTGGTCGATCATACAGATGTCTTTTATAAAGATTCGTATCAGTGGTTCCAAGAAATTCCCAAAGAGGATATCCATATCACTAGTTATGACGGATTGAAACTGCATGCCTTTTGCATTCCGTCCTTTGACAAGAAGTCACAGAATCTCGCAATCATCATGCATGGCTATCAAAGCAAGGCGACAGACATGATCATAATCGGTCAAATGTATGCGAAGATGGGCTTTCAAGTGATTCTGGTAGACCAACGCGGTCACGGGGAATCGGAAGGCGATTTCACCACCTTCGGATTCTACGAGAAATACGATCTGAAAAAATGGATCAACCATGCATTGCGTACCTACGGAGCCGACTTGAGAATCCTGATTCACGGAGTTTCCATGGGAGCCGCCACAACAATGATGGCAACGGGTCTTGATATCACAAAGAATGTCAAATTCCTATTACTTGATTCCGGATTTACCAAGGTCAAAAAGACATTTCTCAACGCCAATAAAAGCAAGATTATGAGATTGTTTTTCCTAGGACTGGATATCATTGTATATTCCAAACATAAATTCATCTTTGAACAGGTCCGTCCTGTAAAATACATGCGCAAGAACACAATCCCTTTCCTGATCGTACAAGGAGAACTCGATAGAGCTGTCCCAGTCGTGATGGCCGAACGGCTTTATAATGTCTCGATCGCCAATCGGAAAAATGTATACATCGTAAAAAACTCCAGACATGCACTTGGTTTTTATGACGATTTTGAAGGCTGTAGGGATGAGTTATACAAGAATATCAAGGATATCTTTCATATAAAAAAAGTATATTCGATCAATATCGATTAACAAAAAACACTTTTTGCAAAAAAAGTGTTTTTTTTACAACCGTTTTCACCAAAGAAATATTGACATATGCCAATATCGTTGTTATTATATATATGGACTGTAGGTATATATAATATACAGAAAAGGAGCACGTAAATGAAACAGTACGACATTATTGTTGTAGGTAGCAGTGCAGCTGGAGTTCCAGCAGCGACAACTGCTAGAAAGTATTACCCGGAGAAGTCCATTCTCTTGGTAAGAGATGTGGAGTTTGTCCCGATCCCATGCGGCATTCCTTACATCTACGGAACGGTCAACGATCCGATGAAAAACTTGATTCCAGTCACAAAAATAGCCGGAGGAAACAAGTTGGATTTGGAAGTTGCCAAAGTAACATCCATCAATCGCGAAGCAAAGACGATTGGTACGGATAAAGGGGAAACATTTGGGTACGACCGATTGGTACTCGCAACCGGTTCCAAACCGATTGTTCCACCGATCAAAGGCGTCGATAAAGGTCATGTCTATGCGATCAAAAAGAACGCGATCTATTTGAAAGAAATCCAAGAGCAATTGGATCAGAGTAAATCCGTTGTCGTTATCGGTGGAGGATTCATCGGTGCCGAAATGGCAGAGGAATGTAAGAAACACAACCCAGAACTCGAAGTAACGGTTGTGGAAATGCAAGATCACTTGTTGAAATTGGTGTATGACGAAGAATTCTGTTTGTTGGCCGAAGAGGCTTTGATAAGCCAAGGTATCAAATTGGCTTTGAACGAACAAGTCATCGAAATTGCTGGAAAAGACAATGTAGACAGTGTCAAATTGGCGTCTGGAAAATCTCTTCCTGCAGACATGGTGATCCTTGGTATCGGTGCCGTTCCAAATACGGAACTGGCCGTATCTGCTGGTTTGGAACTAGGTGAAACGAAGGGAATCAAAGTCGATAAATATCAACGGACCTGCGACCCAAACATCTTGGCTTGCGGAGACTGCGCTGACAAATTCTCATTTTTCAACCACAAACCATCCTATTCAAAACTCGCATCCATCGCAACCATGGAAGCAAGAATCGCGGGAATCAATCTATTCCATACAAGACGTATGAATCAAGGTGTTGTCGGTTGTTTCTCGACTTCACTTGGCGGACATGCATTCGCAGCTGCGGGAATCACCGAAGCCGGAGCGAAAGATCATTGCTGCGACGTCGTCGTTGGTACTGCAGCGGGAATTAACCGTCATCCTGGTTTGATGCCTGGTGGAGATGACTTGAAAGTCAAACTCATCTTCGAAAAAGCGTCTCAGAGAATCATTGGTGGAGAACTCTACGGAGCGTATTCCGCAGGAGAATTGATCAATGCGATATCGGCATTCATATCCAAAGGAATGACAGCGGAAGAAATCGCAACCTTCCAAGCGGGAACTCATCCAGCTTTGACCGCGTCTCCAATTGCGTATCAATTGGTCAACGCAGCCGAAATGGCTGAGATGCAATTATACAATCTACATAGTTAGGACATACAAAACGCCATTCAAAATGGCGTTTTTTTTTAGTCTATTTCTTTTTTTGACCTAACGATTTGTGAAAGACTCTAGCCTCATATGGTTGTAATAATCCATCCACTTGATCTCGGTAATTCGTTAAGATCATATTGTAATCGGGATAGTTTTTTTCATACACGACTTCTTTAGAAGTACCGTTGCATACGACGATGATTTCTTCGGTCTTAGTGAATCTGCGATAACTGTAGAGATCTTTATGATAGAAATCGAGGTCCTCATACTTGCCATAGACAATCACCGGATATTTCTTGCGTAGTTCGATAACGCGTTGGAAGAAATGCAAAACCGATTGGTCTTTTTTGGCTTCTGCGGCAACATTGATTTCCTTGTAATTGTCATTGACAGAGAGCCAAGGATCATGAGTGCTGAAACCGGCGTTCGCGTTGTCATCCCATTGCATTGGCGTCCTGGCATTGTCACGAGACATCATTTTGATCTTGTTCATCATCCGTTTGTGAGACATTCCCATCTTGCGACCGGTCCGATAGATGTTATGCGTTTCGATATCCTGATATTTATCCAATGTCTCAAACGCCGCATTGGTCATACCAATCTCTTGACCTTGGTAGATATATGGAGTTCCCTGTTGGAAATACAGCATTACCGCAAGCATCGTCGCGGATTCGTATCGATAGTCAAGTGAGCCGAAACGATTGATGGAACGAGGCTGATCGTGATTTTCCAAATAGAGCGAATTCCAGCCTTTTCCATTGAGTTGGTTTTGCCATTTAGCAAGTGGCTTTTTGAGATTCATCGGTTTGAATTTCTTCATGAACCATTTAATGAAGTAATTGTCGGCACCCATGTGATCGAATTGAAATACCATGTCGA
Organism: Bacilli bacterium; assembly: GCA_016935815.1. Lineage (GTDB taxonomy): Bacteria > Bacillota_I > Bacilli_A > Izemoplasmatales > Hujiaoplasmataceae > 4572-104. The sequence goes on from JAFGQH010000047.1 coordinate 45,469, forward strand.
GTTCCTGACGCAACGGATTGGTCAGAAGATCTGCGACCTTGGGATTCACGAAGGCGGTCTCGCCAACGGTGAAACAATCGTACTTTGATAAGACATCACGATGCAGCTCATGTAGATATTTGTGAAGATTTGGATGATTCAAATAGTATTTTCGACCTCTTAAGATAGGACTCCATGGTCCGTTCGGATGCTGGTTGTTTTTGGCGATCAGATTGATGACGTCACAGCGGAACCCATCCACACCCAAATCCAACCAAAATCGCATGAGATCTTTGACTTCCTCTCTGACATCCGGATTGTCCCAATTGAGATCCGGTTGACCTTTGGCAAAGAGATGCAGATAGTATTGTCCTCTCTCTTCATTGTAAGACCAAGCGTCACCGCCAAAGAACGATCCCCATTTCTTCTTTTTATCTTCCCAGTGATAATAGTCAGCGTATTTGCCTTCTTTCTTCACTGATTTCTGGAACCACTCATGAGCGCTTGAAGTGTGATTCACCACAAGATCCATGACGAGTCTGATCTTTGCCTTATGCAGTTCTTTGATCAATCTCTTGATATCGTCCATGGTTCCAAACTCCGGAGCGATATCGCGATAATCGCTGATATCATAACCGAAGTCCTCCATTGGTGATTTATAAACCGGTGACAACCAAATGATTCCCACACCGAGTTCTTTCAAATAGGGAATCTTTTCGATGATTCCGGGAATGTCACCGATTCCGTCGTTGTTGGAATCCTTGAAACTCCTCGGATAGATTTGATATACGAATTCTTCTTTAAACCATTGTTTTTTCATAATCAGTCCTTACTCAATATATTTTTGATTGCTTTTAGGAAGCGATGATTGACAAGTGCAATCAATCCTTCCATGAAATGAACACTCACTTCTCCACCGCTATTCAAGGCAACGGAACGAAGCGGCATTTGATAGATCGACTTGATTACCATCAAACGAAAATCTTCCGTTTGATCCTTCATTCTCTCAATCAGTTGCTTGGTGATCTGTTTTTTGATGATTTTACCGAAGAAAGTGTGTTCGATGTCTTCGATACTGTTGTTGATGGTGAACGGATGTTTGTGGTATTGATGTTGATCCTTCACCTCTTGCTGAATCAAAATAGCGAAATCATCTGGTTTGAACGTCAATCCACCTTTCACCTGATAACTCAAAAGATCGTTCCAATCGGATTTGACATACTCCTTGCCGATGATGACTTCCACAGGTGTTTCCAGGAAGACATCTCTGGCATTTCTCATGATTTGCAGGGAATAGACTCCATCATCCGTCGTGAATTTGTGTTTCTTTGGATGGTAATAAGCAAAATCTTCCAACTTCACTTTGAATGTTACTGTAACAGTTTCCTTGTTGGGAATGAATACTTTTTGAAAATCCATCAATTCCCGCTTTGGTCTTGGCGTCTTCGGATTCTTGGCTTCAAAGAATAACATGCAGACTTCCTTGCCGTCAAATGGTCCGTTGTTTGTAATATCGACAGATATCGTCAAGGACTCCTCTTGGTTTTTCAGTTTGGATTTCGTCGTACGGATGTTGCTGTATTCAAAATGAGAATAGGAAAGACCATATCCAAACGGGAAGAGAACCTCCTTATTGGCAGTGTTATAGTAACGGTATCCGACATAAATGCTTTCCTGATAGAAGACATAGTTGTTTCCGGTTGCAAAATATGGATTGCTAGGCACGTCCATAATCGATTTAGGGAAGGTTTCCGCCAACCGACCACTCGGATTGGCATATCCGAACAAAACCCGATCTACGGCGATTCCCAGTCCCTCACCACCTAAGTAACAGTTCAGCAATCCTTTGATGCTGTGAAGGAATGGCATAACGATTGGAGACCCCAGTTGCAACACCACAATGATATTGTTGTTTTCTTTGGCAATCGCTTGAATCAGATATTCTTGATTCTGTGGCATCGATAGATGTTCTCTGTCATATCCTTCCGATTCGTAGCGGTCAGGAAGACCACCGACAAAGACGATCTTATCGTAATTGCTGGCGGCGTCAATGACTTCCTTGCTGAGAACGGAATCGATTTCATCCAATTCGGTATGATAACCTTGGAAGTAATCCACATTATCATGTCTGATCAGATGTTCCAAAATCGTATCTGTTTTGTAAGTATTGATATGAGAAGAGCCTCCACCTTGTATCCGGATGTTATGAGCCATATCTCCAACAACTAAAACTCGTTCATCTTCATGCAAAGGCAGGATGTGATCCTTGTTCTTCATTAAAACAAAGGATTCTTCTGCGAGTCTAACAGCGGCTTCGTGATGACGCTGCAAATCCACTTCCACTGGTTCCTTATCTTTGAATTTCTCCACCAATTCCAGGATTCTCTTTACGGAAGCATCCAGGACTTCTGGTTGGATCAATCCTTTCTTAAAATCCTTGATCAAGGTGTGGACGCCATAGATGGCTCCAGGCATCTCCAAATCCAAGGAAGCAATCAACGCTTTGGTTCGATTGTTCACTGCAGTCCAATCGGAGACAATCACATTATGGAAACCAAACTCCTTGCGAAGCACCTCTTGCAAAAGATAGATGCTTTCTGATGCATAGGTTCCTTCCACTTTGTTATAGGAACACATCACCATTTCTGGATCGAGTTGCACCAATTCTTGGAAACTCTTATAATAGATTTCATATTTCGCACGCTCATCCACAATCGAATTGGATATCATTCGGTAGGATTCTTGTGAATTCAAGGCGTAGTGCTTCAAACAGACTCCCGTCTTGTTTTCTTTCGCTCCCTGGATATATCCTCTTGCCATCTTTGTTGTGACAACAGGATCTTCCGAGAAATACTCGAAATTGCGTCCGCAATATGGATGTCGCTTGATATTGACACCCGGGCCAAGGATCAATTGGACATCTTTGGAGCGGAACTCTTTGGCAATCAAGGATCCCATCTGTTTCGATATGTCCGGATCGAATGAGGAGGCGATTGTAACAAGGGATGGATAGCAGATGGCATCTTCAGCCAATTCCTCGAGTGGATTGCCCTCTGAGACTTTTCTAAGCCCATGCGGACCATCCGCCATTGCGACCGATGGAATCCCCAATCGGTCGATGTTCATTGTATTCCAAGCGTCTTTACCAACCAGTAAAGATGCTTTTTCTTCCAGAGTCAATTTTTGTAACAACTCTTCGTTTTTCATACAAATCACCTCAAGGATATTATATCAAAAATAAGCTGTGCCGTATCGTCACTTACTTGTTTTTGTGGTAAAATCTTGATTCTTATTTCTCTTGTTGCGAACGAGAATCGGATAGCATTCTGCATAATTGCTGACGAGTTCGATTTCGATACCTATATCCGTCAAATATCGGAAAAAGAACCGTTCGGTATCGGTTTCGATAATCGATCTAGCAAACGAGATTTTCAATTTGTCTTCATAGGTAATGATGGAGCAGTTCTTCTTGCTGTTTTTACCAGCACCTAGAATCGCTGTTACTCCCTTAATATATGGTTTGACAGATTCAGGGAAGCGGATGATCCCGATATTGGTCACCGAAGCACTAGTGACTTTCCCAGCAAGAATTTTGTAACCGAATTTGAGCATGAATTTCTTGATGAAATATGGTAAGAAACGGAACAATGGAAAATTCCCATATTTGACAAAAACTGACAGTTTCCGTAGAAGAACCTCGCGTTTGGTTTCCTCAAGAAGTTGTTTCTTGATGATACTTGTAATCTCTTCTAACGATAGGTCGTCTCTTTGAATTTCGATTTGTGTTGTCATGACGTTGCTGAAGTTGCGAAGCGTATGAGTTGGAAAGAAACGACGCAAATTCACAGGAACAGCGATTTTTATTGGATACTCCCGAGATACATTTTCCCGATTTTGTATCTGTGCTTGATAGATTGAATATATGAATAAGGATGTCAGAAACTCGGTAATCGTCAAACCGATCGAGCGGCAATATTCCAAAACCTTTGTCGTACTCATGATTCCTGTAATCAAGCCTGTATCGTTCTCTTGCAACATGGTTCCTGTCAATCGGTAAGCTTTGGTCTGTTTTGTTTGTTTGTGATTTGTTTTATCATAATAGATCTGATTCGCGTCTTCAAATTCCTCATCTCTAGGCTTCTGATCGACGGTCAGGACCATATTTTCAGGTTTCACCGGATATCCCTTCAGTTTCAAATATTGGAAAACCATTGCAACGAGAAATGCCATGACACCAGCACCATCTGCCAAGGAATGGAACATCTCCAAAGCGATGATGTTATGGCGATACAGGACTTTGAACAAATAACCTCGATTAGCATGAAAGTCGATTGTAGAGCATAGTTTATGCGTGATCTCTTTGACAATTAGATCTTTGGGATTGTAATCTAGGTATGTGAGGAAAAAACCGTGTTTCAATTTGACTTTGAACATCGGGAAACGTTTTAGGATTTGATTGGTCGCTTCTTGAAGAATAATCGGATCGATTTCTTCTATCAGCTCCACTTGAACACGATAAGTATGACTTTCACGTTCACTGTAAACTTCTGGATATACCTTACCAGAATTATCTAATCGAAACCATTCTTGTTTTTCGGACATAATCACCTCTTGTAAGTATACTACTTACATTACCAATGAAAACCTCTTCTGTCAACAAGCTACCATAAGATTACCGATAAATAAACCTATTCTGTGACGAAACGATGAAAAAAGCCCACTCTTTGAGTGGACTTATATTCCATCTGGCGACTCGGAAGGGACTCGAACCCCCGACCTTAAGCTCCGGAAGCTTCTGCTCTATCCAACTGAGCTACCGAGCCAACCTAAAAACAGACTGGCGACCCGGAAGGGATTCGAACCCCCGACCGACGGCTTAGGAAGCCGCAGCTCTATCCTGCTGAGCTACCGGGTCA
>JAFGQH010000048.1 GCA_016935815.1 Bacilli bacterium
ATTTGCGATGTTCGTACCTGGAATACCTGGGATTGCTTTGCAATTACTGATCGTACCACCAATCGTGTATGTATTGGAAAGGAGAATGAATCATGGAAAAGCAATTGGATAAATATCTGATTTTGTTGAATCAGGAAAAAGCATCTTGTTTCATTTACTCGGAAGATAAACTTGTATTTCGTTCCAATAAAAATGGGGTCGGACCGATGATTGATTTTTATAATTCCCACGGCAAACAATATCATAATCTTGTTGTGGTTGATAAGATTATGGGTAGAGCAGCGGTGTTGTTATCAATATTGATCGGCGCAACCACGATTATTACCAATACAATGAGTGATCCCGCAATCGAATTGGCCAAATTATACGAACTGGAATATCACTTTAAGAGCAACGTTCCATATATTATAAATCGAACCAAAACAGGACAATGCCCGATTGAAAGCAGTGGCATAGGTATCACTGATATCAACATAGGCTATCAAGCCATAATCAATAAATTGAACAGTCTAAAATAAAACCATTTGGAATTCCAAATGGTTTTTCTATTCTAAATCTCCTAATTCAAAATATATAAATTGTAAATCCAGCCATCAACACCAATCATAAGTCCGATTAGAATACCTGGCGTTTCACCCGTTAATACTTCTTCATTTGCTGTATTCATAATGTAGTACTTGTTGACTATAATTGTGGAGCCATCTACTTTTACGATGGATTCAGGTAGATTTGTATGTGCAGGCGTCAAACCCAGTCGCCCAGTAACATAAATGATATCCTCGCTATCAAAAGTATAGGTGAAATCCGTATCAGATGTCACGTCATAATATGCAGAAACCTGTTGATACTCGAACCCGACCTGAAAATAATAGAATTCTGTCCATGCCGAGGATCCCCCGTCATAATTGGCTCTGACTTTCGCCTTATATAGACCGTCTTCAAATGAAGTGATGTCAAAACTGTTTGTATCCACAGTATACTCTTCATCGTTTATCATAAGAGTATAATCTTGGAATCCATCTGAATCGCTAAAATAATGCATCCACAAAAGTTCTTCTTGCAAGTAATCGGATGTAATATATTTAGGACGATCGAATTCGCGATCAATTTTTAAATCGATAAAATCGGATTCTTTTTGTGACCCATCTTCAAAATATACGACTATTTTCAAATGGAGCTCATACTCAGTCGGAAATATTGCAAATGAATAATCGGATGAATATGCATAAAAAGGGGTATCTGTCATCAAATCGAATAATTCATCATTTTCATCATAAAAAAGCAATTCGTAATAACTCGCTCCTCTTACATCTCTCCAATCCAAGACATCATCTGAATAAGTCCATTTGATGATTCCAGCATCATTGCTGCAACCAGACATCAATAACACAACCACAAAGAATAACATTACTGTCAATACTCGTTTCATGCGTCCTCCCATATATCTATATATATTAAATTATATCACATATTGATTCTTTTAAAAAGGGGGTCTCATTTCTCTGAAAATTCTGATTTACTTTTAACCTTTTTTTAATGTAGCCATGATATCATGTGGTATAAAAGGAGTAAAGACTATATGAAAACAATCAAAAAAAATCTCGGTGCAATCTTGTTCATTGGCACCATATTGATAATAAATACGATATTATGGGTAGGTAGAATTCAGTCCGCATATTTGACTTCAGAGGTTCTCCAGACTTCTCTAATCGGATCTCTGCTTTTGATGGGATTTTTCCTAGTCTTCTTGTTGTCAACCAGAATGAATTGGTTGGTGAAATTGTTCGGTGGACTGGAAGGATTATACTTTTGGCATAGAACTTTGGCAATTGTTACAACAGCGCTAATCCTGGTTCATGCCGAATTTGCCGTAAGCAACGCTTTGTCCTACAATGTATCCATTCCACTTTTGGGTTATGCTGGTTCAGCAGGAGAATTAGCACGAAACGGATTTTTCCTGCTTGTCTTCGTGGCTCTACTGGCGAAATTCATCAAGTATGAACACTTTCGTTTCATTCATCGATTATTGATCATCCCATATTTCATATCTTTATATCACAGTTTTTACTCATCTTGGGTAAATCTATTCCAAATGGATGCATTGTCATTATGGATGCTCCTCACATCCGCAATCGGTCTTGGTTCATCTCTTTATATGATATTGCTTTATCCTAGAACCGCCTTTTCTCACCGAGGAATCATTGAATCCAAAACGCTTCTGACCGAAAGCATCATTGAGTTGAAAATAAAAATGGATCGCAATTATCGATTCAAACCAGGTCAATTCGCTTTTATCAAAATCGATGCCGATGGCATCAGTGAATCCGCACATCCTTTCTCGATTTCCGGAAGCGATGGAAAGTATCTGTATTTCACGATCAAGTCTCTCGGAGACTTCACCAATTCTTTGCTTCAAACAATGGAAACTCCGACAAGAATCCGAATCACTCGAGCATTTGGAAAAATGACATTTCGATCCAAACACACAAAACAAATCTGGATTGCCGGTGGCATCGGGGTTACTCCTTTCCTTGGATATTTGAGAAGTGATAAAGAGTTGAAGTCTGATGTTCATCTATATTATTCTGTCAGATATGAGTCCGAGGCCGTTCACTTGGATACGTTCCAAATACTTGAAGAAGAACAAGAACATTTCAAATTCACACTGTTTGAAGCTTCAAAACAAGGCTTTCTGACAGCCAATGATCTTGATATCAATGATGATACAATCGTTTATATGTGTGGACCAAGACCAATGGCTTTGGCTCTTCACAAACAAATTAAAGAAATGTATCCTGGAGTTCGCATTGAGTTTGAAGCTTTTAGTTTCACGGGAACTTTGGTGGAAGATATTTTGAAATCCTATAAGAAGGTATTACGGAAACTAAAACCTGCTGCCAGAACATAAAAATAACATCCTCTAATCAGAGGATGTTATTTATTTTTCGAGTGGCAGTCGGACTCTGAAAGTCGTACCTACATGTTCTTCACTAGACACAGTAATCTCACCGCCATGAATCCGAACAACCTCGCGTACCAACGATAATCCTAGCCCTAAACTATCTGTTTGGGTTCTGGATTCATCCGCCCGATAGAACGGATCAAAAATCTTATCAATCTTTTCTTTTGAAATCCCGATTCCGGTATCTTTCACATCAATAATGAGATCATTGTTTTTGGCCTGAAATGAAATTTCAATAGATCCATTTTCAACATTATATTTGATAGCATTCGTAATCAAGTTTGAGAAAACGCGAATCATCATCGTTTGATTGCTACGGATTTTGGTCGAAAAGTTTGGTTTAATTATGTCTAAATGAATATCCTTTTTTTCAAGTTGAGGAGACAACGCATCTCCTGTCATTAAAATCAAATCGTAAACATCAATCAATTCCATATCGGATGTGGAGATTTGTTTTGTTCTAGTAATTTCCAATAATTGAGTTACAATATTCTCCATAAATGAGATTTGATTGATTATCGTATTGATTTCTTCTTTTGAACTGTTTGTTTTTGCTCGAACCAACATGTACTCTGCCTGAGCTTGCATAACTGCCAATGGGGTTCTTAATTCATGAGAGACATTGGAAGAGAATTGTTTTTCTCGGGTAATGGACTGTTCCACCTTGTCAAGCATCTGGTTAACCATCAATGCCAGTTCGTGAACCTCATCCTTCGATTCATCCAGAGGAATACGTTTTGTGAAATCTTCCTCTTCTTCAATCTGAGAAGCGGTTTGGTAAATGCGTTTGATCGGTTGGAAGGATTTTTTTATTATGAAGTACCCTCCGATTGCAGATAGTAAAATGATGATTGGTGAAATCGCTCCTGCAATCCATATAATGTCTTGGAAAGATGTTGTGATGAAGCTCATATCATAAAGTCCTCTTAATACATATCCTCCGGGTAGACTGACATCATACACCAACCAGCTTAATCCATTAGCGGCATAGGTGTGAACCACATTCAATTGAATTGGATCTGTAGAATCAAATCCGCTGATTGCATTTCCGAATGCAACTTGATTGTTTTGATATACAAAGAAGTTGACTCCGTCATGATCGAAAGAGAATAAGCTATCGGAATCATCATCCAACCCTTCGACATAGACTGCATCATCCTCGATTTGTAGTGTAGGACTCACCTCATCCACAACAACGATAATTTGTCTTGTAGCTTGATCATTCAGGATTTTAGTGGCTGCGGTTTTCAAAAGGTAAAAATCAAGAAGGATCAATAGAGCAAAGAAAAATGTATATAATATAATAATTTTAAGTTTGATAGACCAGTGCTTCATTCTTCCACCTTCATCACATACCCGAATCCACGAATCGTATGAATCAGTTTTTTGTCATGCCCTTCATCTATTTTTTTTCTTAAGAAACGGATATAAACATCTATTACGTTTGAATATCCTTCATAATCGTAGTTGGAACTTACTGTTTCCAGTTTTTCACGAGATACGACAATTTCCTTATTCAGCATCAAATACTCTAAGATCATATATTCCTTTTTGGTCAATTTGATAATCTCGTTATTCCTAGTCACTTCTTTGATTGTTCGATTCAAAATGAGATCGTCCAATTTCAATATCGTCTGTATCTCTGAATCTCTTCTTCGAAGCATAGAACGGATTCTTGCCAGGAGTTCTTCAAATGCAAACGGTTTGACCAGATACTCATCCGCTCCAAGATCCAATCCCAACACCCGATCTTGGATGGTATCTCTTGCGGTCAATAATAATACCGGTGTCATATTGTTGTTTTGGCGCAACAACTTTAACAATTCCAAACCATTGATTTTAGGTATCATAATGTCCAAAATAATCGCATCATACTCGGTATATTCAATCAAGTCAAGCGCGGTTTCTCCATCTGGAGCGTCATCCAAGACATATCCAGCTTCATTGAGCCTTTTTTTCAAAATTGAACGCAATTGATTTTGATCTTCTACTATTAAAAGCTTCATATTATCGCTCCTTAGTTATACATATATTATATCATTCAAAATTAAAATTCGATTAAAATGCAATTTATTTTGGCTTTTAATCTTGTTTTAATATTCATTTCATACAATGTAATCAAAAGAAACTCAGGAGGTTTGTTATGAAAAAAATATTCTTTCTTACTTTAGTCGCATTATTCGGATTTGCATTGATAAGCTGTGATAACGTTTCGCCATCAAGCCAGACAACGACAGCAGTAGCTGATACAACAAGAGTTTTCACTCTATCTGAATTGTCACAATATACAGGAGCAAACGGATCAACAGCATACATCGCTGTCAATGGAATCGTATATGATGTCACAAATGTCTTCGTCAACGGAACCCATCAAGGTTTCCAATTGGGTGGTACGGACGCAACTGCCATCTTCGCCGTTAGTCCACACAGCCAAGCACTGCTGAATACATTGCCAATGGTAGGAGTCCTTGAGACCGCAACCTCATTGGTTAATACCAATGCTGTAACAACGACCACTACCGCTTCACCTACGACGACTACTACGACTGCGTCTGGTACCCAGCAGACTCTACCGGTATTTACTTTAACAGAACTTTCACAATATACAGGGGCAAATGGTTCCACAGCCTATATCGCAGTCAATGGTGTCATTTACGATGTTACGAGCGTATTCACCAATGGAACCCATCAAGGTCTTCAATTGGGAGGTACTGATGCTACAGCAGCATTCGCATCGAGTCCTCACAGCATGTCCCTGTTGAACACTTTACCCGTAGTAGGAACACTTGAAGGTTATGCGCCAATCACTGTTGACACAACAACCACAACGACTACAACACAGAGTTCAACCAGTCATTATGACGATGATGATCATGACGATGACGATGATGATGAATATGATGATTGATCTCGTATAATATCTCAATCTATATCCCTTCAGAAACACACATTCAAACCCAATTCGAATGTGTGTTTTTTATTTTAGACGCTATCCTTTACCGAAATAATCGTCTTGATAGTAGATTATCAGTGGCCACACCACATTTGAAAGGTTTCGACGTGAGCGAGCCTTTGCCAGATTATTATCAAACTATAAATCTAGCGGAGAAGAAAAAATAGGATTCGTGTAATCACGAATCCTTTTCAATTGATATGATTATGTCCGTTCCACCTTCAACAGAAGAAAATATACTGTCATGGTCGGACTTAAAGTTAAAGTAAAGATAAAACTACCCACGTCCACAGCTCCAAAAGATCCGTTCAACGCATAATATGCCAAATATCCAAAAATGGCTCCAATCGTTATTCCCAAAAGTTCGATTCCCAATCTTACATAAGTAATTCTCTTCGCTTTAAAAATTTTGACAAACATGAGCATCAACTCATCAAATACAAATGCTGGAAACCCGGACTTCACAACCAGAGTCAAGCCCAGAGGTAATAACAAGATTCCCACGATATAAAATAGGATCTGATACCCAAGAGTCATAGCCTCTCGTTCTTGAAAAACAACCAAATTCCAGAAATCTATCGAGAGTGCCACCAAGGCAATCGGTATCAACATGAACAGAAACTTGACATTCTTCCGATAGATCAGAACAATTGCCATGATGATTATCGATACTGTAAACGAGATCATTCCCAATGTGACCCAGGTTTGATTCAGATTTCTCCACAAAAAGTCCCGAACATTTATTGTTACGGTATCCCATGCCCCGTTCCCCAAAGTCGAAGCTTTCATGACGTTGACTCCAAGTCCGATCACAATAAAGCCTAAAAGATAGAACAGAATATGTGTCTTATTCTTTGTTAACCAATTCAAAACGTTCAATTGTACTCTCCTTGTATGTCATAATTCATCTTATTCATATTACATGAATCTTGTATAGAACAAAATGATAAATGCCAATATCCCACAAATGAATTGAACCAAAACCAAGGTTTGATACATCTTCTTGAATTTTGTTTCCTGCGGAATCGCATAGAAATAACCGATTGAGAATGGAATCAAAAGCACAGCCAATGCTTGATTGAGCCCAGATTTTGCTTTTAAGACGACATATAAGCGCATTAAAAACAAGACGACTACCAAAAAGAGTGTAACCCACATAGCCGAAACAGAGACCAACAAAATAATCCAATCAAACATGTTGTTTCCCTCCTTTGATCAAGAAGAAAATACCGATTGACACAACTAGATAGAACCATAAGGATCCAAAATACCAATACAATAAGGTTGCTGTCGTTATTGTTGAAAACAAAACCAAAACTCTTTGCCAAGCTGTCATGATATCACATCCTTTTCCAGAAGAATATAGGAGGACATGACACTACCAGAAGATATCTCAATGACTCTTCCGCCACGGTCCAAATTTCCATATGCACTATATCCTGTAATCTGTCCATATGCCAACAAAACATCATCCATCACCAAGGAAAAATCATTCAAATGATCGTGCCCAACAAATACTCCAGTAGTTCTTTCATATGTAGTAATCGCGTCAAACATTCCGGTGTTGACTCCCTGTGGGCAAACTTTCTCGAGGAAAAATCCCTCATAACCTGTAGCGTCAATGTATTCTCTTAAAGGAATGTGGAAAAACATAATGGAATCTGTAGTATCAGAGGATACATGCGAAACATACCAATCCACTTGGGACTCCTTGAGATAATCGTATTCCCCTTCTTCATCCGTATAGTTCTCACGTTCCGCGTGAGAATCGAGTAAATATATCGAATAGAACGGGATCCCGTCCTGTGTAAACACAATCCGGAAATTCCCATATCCGCCTTGGTCCATTTCTGGACCCACCTTGAAATACAGATATTCCGTATCCTGAAGTTTCCTCAGATAATCGGTATAATCGCTGTAATCTGTCTCATGATTACCAAACACGAATGTCCAAGGTGTTTCCAACCTCTCCATGAAACGGACCAGTTTACCGAATAACGCCGGACCAAATGGAGACAAAACCATGTCTCCGGATATCACAATAAGATCGAAATCATCGCTTTGTACTAAAGTCTGGATTTCGTCTAAGGTTTTGCGATCAAAAGCGTCCACTCCATACGTGAGATGGATATCTGTCAACTGCAGTATTTTCAATGTGTCGTGTTGCATTTCCAATGTAATCGGTTCATCGTCCGTATAGACAGTAACCGAATCTTGACCACAAGAAATCAAGTTCAACATGAATATCAGCAGAAACACTAAAAGCAATTTTTTCATCGTTTCACTTCTCCTTTGTAATTTTCATCAATATACTAGATTTACCAATATAAAAAGAAAATATATCTGTTTCGGTTTTCCAACCGAATCTCATCTGTCAGACCTGGCTTCCCGCACCGATTCGCTTGGCAAATGTCAAGCTATCTCTTCTCCTTCAAAATTCCAGAACCAAGTGTGTACAAAGATGGTCAATATCAGAAAGAATATGTCCAGTGGGTTTATCATTGCAATCAACTTCTGAACAATATTATAACATTATCAAGAGGGGAATTCACCACCCTTGCATAAAATAAAAAAAGCCGAAATCGGCTTTTTCGTTCGATTATTGCATAGCTACAATGTTCGAAGCCTGAGGACCCTTAGGACCTTCAGTAATTTCGAAGCTTACTGCTTCTCCCTCTGTTAGAGTCTTGTATCCATCTTTTTGAATTTGAGAGAAATGTGCAAAAATGTCTTTCCCGTTTTCAGCAGTGATGAACCCATACCCTTTTTCAGAGTTGAACCATTTGACTTTACCAGTCATGTTCGTTACCTCCTTATTGATTTTTGACTTCTTACAAACTGTTTAACAATAATTGAGGTAACTCTGTTAACCTAATTTTATTTCACATTTATATAGCGTCACATTTATAATACACTATTTCTGGCGAAATGCAAGTGTTTTTGTTTTATATTATTGAAAAAACCTTATCGAACAAAGGTAATTGTCTCAAGATTACTTAATTCTTCATTATATTTGTAATTATCTTCATGAAAATTTTTGATTTTTTCAATTGACTCGATCTTATTTAAGATCATGTATTGTAACATTTTTCCTCTAGCCATTTTCGAATAAGTCGCTTGATTAATATACTTACCATTCTTATTTTCGAGGAATTGAATCGTAATCATTGGGACTGATAGCATGGAAGAAAACTCTTTACTGGCAAGATTAATTACTAATTCATCTTTAAATTCCGAATCTAATTCCCAATAGTCATATAGATTCAATTCTATATCCGATTTCATATCCAACCGATATGGTTTCATTAACGTCCCAGGATTCAATATGCCATGAAGAGCGTCTAAGATTCTTATATGCTTTGAGATATAATTCCATTCTTCTTGCAAGTAAGTCTTGATGGTCAGTTGCTTGTATACCAACCCGTTGAAACTCGGAAATGCATGACCAGATTCATTTGATTCATAATTATAATACATTTCATATGTTTGGTTGAGTACATTTCCTTTGATTGATAAAGCCTTTCCTAACTGACCGATCTTTAGTTTTTGCATTTTGCGTACTAATTTTAGAGTCATTTTATCATATTTGATTGCCGTAGATTGCAAATAATCACTTCGCACGATGTTCATTGTTTTGCTAGGAGATAGAATAATCTTCATAGGCTCTTAATTTCCTTTCATTTGAAAGCACTATCCATAATCGATTCATGCCATACTCCTTGCATGTTCGATTATGTCACAAACTCATTAACAAAATCTCATACTGATAAAAAATGCCGAATCCAAATGGAATCGACATCTTGTTTACATTTTCTGTTGAATCCAATCAAGCTTCCAAGTCAAGTGAATTGATGTTCTTGATTTCCTTGCGGAAGAAATCCATAGCTTTTCTAAGGTTGACTTTATGATATGGATATACTTTGTCATAATTGGCGGTGATAATTTGATTGATATTTTGCCAATGCTGATATCCTGCTTTTTTCAAGTCTTTGTGTTTATTGCTAAGGATGAAATGAATAAATTCTCTACCTTTATAGCGATGATTTTTTCTTTTTTTGCGACCATAATCCTCTAGGAGCATTTTCAAATCTTTCGCAGCACCTACAAGGTCATCCATTTCATACTTTTCTTCCATGGAATATACGGTGATTCTGCCGCTATCCAAGGTTGATTTCTTTTTCTTTGGTGTTGCTGGCTCTTTTTTGAACCATCCTTTTACTGTATCAAAGAATGCCATTTTGATGTAATCCTTCCTAAATCAATTTTACTTCTATTACTATGATATTACTTGAGGTCATTTTTTTCAAGAAAAATCGGAATTTGATATAATTTTAATGGGTAAATGCAATAGATCATTCTGATATGCTGATGATTTCATATGGCATAAGGATTTTTTTAGAATGAAATCCAAGTTTATGATATCCCGATAAAATGACGAATGGAATGTATTCTTTTTGATTTTTTAGAGACAAATCCTCCGCGTATTTTCTACATTGAATGATTGGATTCTCGAAACGTTCCAGTTTTTTATAAGTCTTGCGGCCATATTTACGAGTCTTTCTGCCTTGGATTGTCCAGTAATCGCTGTTTTCTTTTCCTTCGATTTTGCCAAACAAATCCATATAGAGGAAGCAATAGTTTTTATCTTTCCGACTCGCACTGATCGTTTGGCGATGAAAATCGATTTCGATGTCTTTGATATCGGGAAGTTGATTGATTCTATCATATACATTGTGGATATCTAAAATACCATTGAAAAGTGCTTCAAATACATTCACTTTGTAAACGAGATAAAATCTCGATTGAAAATATGCAATCGATTGTACAATGATATAAAGCAAGGCTCCAATCATGGCTAGGATCAAAATCGTTTTGAATACTCGAACAACGATCATTATGGAATCAAAAATATTTGGATCGACATCTCTATATAGCAGTAAAATGCGGTTCAAAGCTCCTAAGAATAATGTTATGACAAACCAAATGACGATTCCTTTGAGTAAAAATGCATATTTGCTTCTTGTATTCATTTACTTCACCCCACCTGATATTATAACACAATGATAATAAGAGCGGAAAAGCATTTTGGAAATTTATTTTTACCAACAAAAAAGAAGGTTTTTACCTTCCTTTTCTTAGTTTTTTTTCCAACATTCGTAATCGTTGTTTTTCTCTTGATTGGTTGAATCGATTTAATCTGACAGCTTTCCGATATTGATTGTATCTTTCCTCATCCAGCGTTCCATCAATCAAACTTTTTTGAACCATACAACCCGGTTCTACCGTGTGAGTACAATCATTGAACATACATCCTTCGCTAAGTGCTTGAATGTCTTCAAAATTCTGCTCGTCTACAAAATAGGATGAGACAATTCTTATCCCCGGAGTATCAATGACGCTTCCCCCGCTCTCCAGTCGAATCAATTCTCGATTGACCGTTGTGTGTCTCCCTTGAGCATCTTTCAAACGAATTGATTTTGTTTCGAGATACTGTTCTCCTATCAATTCGTTTATGAGAGTTGACTTTCCAACACCACTACTACCGATAAATACGGTTGTTTTGTTACCAACAATTTGACGTAACCGATTGATATCAGATTCTTCAAATGCAGATATTGAAAGAATTTCGTGATCGGTTACACCTTGTACTTGCGAAATATAGTTCTCAATATCAAAGCATAAATCACTCTTTGTTAACAGAATGATCACTTGATATTGATCGCCATAGGTAATAGACAGGAAATTTCGGAGTTTTCTAAGATTGAAATCTTCATTTAAAGACATGCAAATAAATACAATATCTATGTTAACAGCAAGGATTTGTTGTTCCATCACTGTACCGACATCTTGTCTTGACAATACGGAAGTTCTTTCCTTGATTTGCTCAATGATTCCGAAATCAACACCTGCTAGATGGAATGACACAAAATCTCCCACCTGCGGATAATCGCTTTTCAAGTAGTTGATGTACTGGAAGCGACCACTCACTTCCATAAATATCTTATCCGATTCATATTCAACCAGATATCGCTCTCTATAAACGGCAATTACCTGGCCCTCCATAAGAGAATTCTCTTGTTTGCTTATTTTGGATCTCCCCTTTCTTGTTTGATACATCAAGCAAACAAAAAGGGACCACAAACAGGTCCCTTGAAAATGCGATAAGGCTTATTTGCAGATTGATGTATCGTGATATTTTGTTTTATTAAGTATTGTATTATCCAACATATACATCACTCCTTTGGTTTTGTTTCTAATCTAATGATACTCTAAAATTATTTATTTGTCAATTAAAAACCGCTCGGATTGGCTCTAATGCTTGGCGTTTGGCAATGTTCTTATCACATGTTCTTTCAAGGTTTCATCACAGCATACGATCATATGCTCATCATTCAATTTGTATGGCTTGCCAAACTGATTAATAATGACACCTCCCGCTTCTTGCACAAGCAGGATACCCGGTGCGATGTCCCAATAGTTCGTAACGTCGGTATAAAGCATCGCAAATGAACCTTCTGCCATCGCTGCCATCTCATAGCCCATCGTGCCTAACACACGAATCTTGATATCGTTTTGATAAGCAAAATCGATAAAATGGCGGAAGAGATATTTGTCCTTTGTCGTTTGATGGGAAAGTCCTACCATCGACATTAGACGATTTGGTTGACCTTCATCATTGAATACAGAGATGCGTTCTCCGTTTAGATAAGCTCCTTCTCCTTTAATTGCATAAAAAGTCTTGTGTACTCTTGGAGCATGAATATAGGAAAGAACAATTTCGCCTTTATCATATAAGGCAATTTGAGACACAAACATATCCAAATGATGTGCATAGTTGCTGGTTCCATCAATAGGATCAATCAACCAGGTCCGATCCCCTAATTCTGTATCGCGATTGAATTCCTCACTGTGAAAATGATCATTAGGAAACTGCTTCAAAACAGCATCAATGATACCTTTTTCCATAAACAAATCCGAGGATGTAACAATTTCGTTTCGTTTCTTGTAGGAGATCTCTTTTTCCTGGTCTTCGGTTTTTTGAAATAAAACTGGAACGATCTCCTGTAATAATTCAAGTTCCTTTTTATAGTTCATAAATTTCCTCTTCACATATTGTAATGATTATCAAACCAAGAAATAGTATGATTGATGACAAATTATATCTTCCTCTTTAGGAATTCTCTTATAGCACTGATTGTCTCTTCCTGTTGATCATAAAATGGATAATGTCCAGCGTTCTTGACAACATAGAGTTCCGAGTTATGAATCTCCTTACTCATGATCTCGGACATCTTTGGATCGCAGATATAATCTTTGTCTGAAGTAATGATCAAGACCTGGTTTTCTACCTCATGCATGCGTTCAGACAATTCATAATCACCATAATTGTTCGAGGACATGATATGCAAAATATAACCATTGATTTTAACTTGATCGTGATATTTCTTAAACTCGATCAAAGAATCATTGGAAACAGGGAAATACTGTGGCAATTTTGCATCCGTCAATTCCTTTATGAAGATATTAAGATTTTCTATATTTTGTTCAACTGCTCCAAATTTTTGTTGGGCTTGGTTCATATTATTCAACATCTCATTTCGAACATCAGGACCAAAGTAACCCATGCATTCTTCCTGATATTGCTGTAATCCATTCGTTGATTTAGCACCATTTAAGAGGATGGTAATGACGGAATCATTCCCAAAATCAACTGCGTGCTGTAAGGCGACGAACGCTCCAAACGAATGGCCTAAGACAGCGTATTTCGTGTATCCCAATTGTTTAGCAAGTTCATTGATATCTTCTGCCATATTTTTGACAGTCAATGTAGATTCTTCAACCTGTTTTGACAGCCCGTGCCCACGTTGATCGACATATAACAAGCAAAAATCATCCATCAATGGATCAAACTTATATCCCAGGTCGATATGATCGAGTCCAGGTCCCCCATGTAAAATAAAGATTGGAAATCCTTTACCAACTTTCACAACATAAAGTTCGGTATCCCTAACTTTTAAAAAGATTGATTTTCTCATTTTTTTCTCCTAAAGTATTTTTATATTATATTTAACCATAACTTGCATCGGTATTGATTATAAATCGTTTGTATCCAAATCAGTACTATTTAAATAAGGTTTCATTAAGTTGCAATTCCAAGATGAAATCCTTGATGTCTCTGAGTTCTTCTTGATACTCCTGCAAAATAGATTCGTCAACTGTTTTGAAGGGTTTGATATCAAAATAATCGATTCTGGAATCAATAGCGATATAGAGTCTGTGATTCAGAAACGAGAAGGTAATTTTATTAAAGTATTTCCGGTCCATTTGAATCAAACGTTCCATCAACTGTGGAGTCAAGATGTAAAAGGCTTCATGATCATCTTCTGCATATACCTTCAAGCTCGAATTGAATTCAATACTCTCCATCTTAATTTTATGGAATTTGCTGAAAGGTCGGAATTGCATCGGTTGCAACAACAATAGATTATTTCGGAATATTTTCGGAAAATCAAACTCATAGAATCTACCTTGAAAAACGGTCACAGTCGTAGTGGTTTTCCCATTGCTATGTACTTCTCTTTGTAAGACATCACTGCAACGGAAACTGACGTTTTCAAACATCCCACGTATCATATCTTCGCTATGATAACGATCGCGTTTGAATAACAGACCAGATGCGATGACTTCATCCTCGGAAAATCCGCGATCATAATAATAACTGCTATCAGGGAATATTTTCTTCATCTCTTGAGTGACATATACCTTTTTGAAGTCATTACTGATCTTTTTGATTTTCTTAGAATAATAACCAGCATAAAAAGCGCCTCCCAAAAACGGAAACGCAATCAATACGAATGCGACAGGTCCAATTGCCATACCCAATGGAATATAGGATATGAAAGCAATACCGGTAATAACATATCCCAATATGATTTGGTGTTCGTATTTTGCTTTTTTTTCATTGATTTCTTTGTACATGTCTTACTCCTCGCGCTAGGATAGTAGTTCACAGGTGGATTCCCCTATTCGGCTTGCGATTCATAGGTTTGCTTGATTTCAAAAACCAAGAGGCAATCAAAACCGTTATCCAAATAAATACAAAGAGAGGAAATTCTCTTCCAATGAAACATCCCATAAGGACTACTATCATAAATAATGACAGTATCATTGTAACAGAAACAGGATTTGAAAACAATCATTCAATAAAGAAAGTACTGCTGTTCTTCACAAGAAAAGCATGCACATTTCAGATGCATTACAAATGGAACGAATATTTGATATAGACACTTGCATTTTGTTTCTAAAACGATTACAATTGAATCATAGATTGAAACGTTTCAATAACATACATAGGTTAGGTTTATATGAATAAGAAAACAGAAGAAATCGAAATTCGAACTTTACTCAAGACTTTGACCACCAAAGAAAAGATCGGACAATTAATGCAATTGGCTCCATTTTTCTTCATACATGATTTGGAAGTTGAAGTTGCTGGTCCGTTACGCGAATTAAATTTGGATGCAGACAAAATCTATTTATCTGGCAGCATCCTGGGTGTCGGTTCTCCAGAAGAAATGATTCGAGTGCAAAAGAAGTACTTAGAACGATCCAGACATAAAATTCCTTTGTTGTTTATGGCCGATGTGATCCATGGATATAAAACTATCTTTCCAGTTCCCATCGCACTAGGTGCCACTTTTCACCCGGAACTTGCTGAACTAACAGCCAGAATTTCTGCTCGTGAGGCTTCAACTTCTGGAATTCATGTCACTTTTTCTCCTATGGCTGACTTGGCTAGAGATCCTCGATGGGGACGTGTTGTAGAAGGGTTTGGAGAAGACCCATATCTGACGGGAACGATGGCTGCTTCCATGGTCAAGGGATATCAAAAAGGGGGTATCAATCAAGACGATGCCCTTGCTAGTTGTATCAAACATTTCGCCGGCTATGGAGCTTCAGAAGCTGGTCGCGATTACAATACAGTAGATTTATCGAGAATCGCTTTATTCAGCGATTACCTCGAACCGTACAAACGCGCTTTAGATGCTGGGGCAAGATTGGTCATGACGTCATTCAATACTTTGGACCGGATTCCCGCTACAATCAATCCATTTCTTCTGAGAACAGTCTTAAGAGAAAAATGGAACAGTGGTGCCGTAACCATTTCTGATTATGATTCCTTGGGGCAGGTCAAAGCTCACGGAGTTGCTCATGACGATCGCGAAATTGCAAAAAAAGGACTGACCGCTGGATTGGATATCGAAATGGCTTCCTCTTCTTATATCAATCATTTGGAAGAATTGATTCAAACCAATGAAGTTGATGAGTCACTTTTGGATGAAGCCGTACTTCGAGTGTTACAATTAAAGAAAGATATTGGCTTATTCGAGAATCCGTATAAAGGAGCGAATCCAAACAAACACCAGTCAATCGTGTTGTCAAAAGAACATTTGGATCTTTCCTATCGTGTCGCCAAAGAGTCCGCTGTGCTACTGGAAAATGATGGCATCCTACCTCTATCGAATGATGTTTCTATCGCCTTAGTGGGTCCGTATGCAAACAATAAATCTGTCATTGGACCGTGGTCATGGCATGGAAAAAGAGATCTTCATAATAGCCTTTATGATGTTTTGAAAGATCGCGTATCATTTACTCATACCTCTGCTGATATAGAAGATTATTCCAAAGAGGACAAAGCAAAATTACAAACGGCTAGCATCGTCGTTTTGGCTCTTGGAGAACCCGATTATTTCAGTGGTGAGGCTCATTCTAGGAGCGATATATCCCTCCCAGATCATCAGGATGACTTCTTTCAGGCCATTCGCAGTATCAATCCGAATACTGTTGTGATACTGTTCAATGGTCGACCACTCCTATTGAATCAAGTCAAAGAGAGTCGGGCGTTGTTGGAATGCTTCTTCCTTGGCAGCATGTCTTCTGAGGTCATCAAAGATATCCTTTATGGCATTGTCAATCCTTCCGGTAAGTTACCGATTTCGTTTCCTAGAGCCGTCGGACAAATCCCACTCTACTATAATCATTTGAATACCGGGAGACCATACCATGTTGAAAACAAAAGCAACGAATATGTATCCAAATACATGGACGTTGTCAATACACCACTTTATCCATTTGGTTATGGTTTGAGTTATACTCAGTTCTTCTATGACAATTTGACTATTTCAAATGAAATCTTGTGTCCAGATGAAACACTCCATGTCTCAGTTAATTTGACCAACATTGGACAGGTCAAGGGGCAAGAGGTTGTACAACTCTACCTTAGAGATCACGTGGCAAGAGTATCCAGACCTATTCAGGAATTGAAACGATTCCAAAAAATAGAACTTCAATCAAATGAAACAAAAATGATTCATTTCTACTTAACAATCTCCGATTTGCAGTATTCAATGGAAGATGGAGAGATGGTGTACGATCAGGGATTGTTCACTGTTATGGTAGGCTCTTCTTCCACTGATTACTTGGAGACAACTTTCACATTAAAGGAGAGCCATAAGTAATATGTCGATTTTTGATCAAGAACTAGTTGCTTGTTTTCGATTTTTTTACGAACAAGCCAATCATGATATCCATTCCAAAGGATTCGGATTGATTCGAGACAACACCAAAGAAACTATCAGAGCTTCCATCGCTTCTGTCGGATTTGGATTATCCATGTATGTCATTGGAGTGGAAAATGGATACCTCTCAAAAGAGGAAGCGATATTGCTCGTCAAAGGAACATTCCACACCTTTTTGGAACATGTGGATCATTTTCACGGATTCTTTCCTCATTTTTTAGAGATGGATAGTGCGAAACGATACAAGAAATGTGAGTATTCCACCATTGATTCAGTACTCTTTTATTGTGGTGCAATCACTTGTGACTCCTATTTCGATGATGCAGAAATCCATACTCTATTCAATCGTCTGTTCGAACGATGGGATTTTAACCCATTCATCAAGACATATCAAGGCAAGCAAGTTGTTACTATGGCATACAACCCTCTGACCGATGGGGATTATCGAGGAGAGGACAGTCCATGGATCTATCAATGGAGCACCTATGCAGAACAATTAGCTATGTATGTTTTAGCCGCCGCAACTGACAATGTGTCTGATGATTTGGCTCAAACGCTCTACAATAATATTGACAAAACAATAGGAAGTTATGGAGATTATAAATATATCTATTGTCCTTCCAATGCTTTGTTCACATACCAATATGCCCACGCATGGGTAGATTTCGGATCATACTTAGCTACGGACTCTCTTGATTGGTTTGAAAACTCAAGAATTGCCACCCTAGCAAACCGTCAATTCTGCATTGATCATAAAGATATCTACCCGATTTTTAATGAACATGCCTGGGGGCTCACAGCTGGACTAACACCAAAAGGATATCGAAATCAATGCATATTGCCGAATCCGTTTAAGGACCCAGAAAATCATATTTATGGAGTGTTGACTCCATCTGGACCGATTGGTTCTTTACCATTTTCCCCTATAGAAGTTCATGACTATGTATCTTATATCATCACTCGATATCCGGATTCCTTCGGCCATTACGGCTTTGCGGATGGGATCGCAGAACAAAATGGTTCCGTGTGGATTTCAGATGATTATATTGGTATCAACAAAGGCATTAGCGGTTTGATGATTGCCAATTATCAAAGCCGTATCATCTGGGATGTTTTCATGAAACATCCGTTGATTCAAAAAGCCATTCAGAAACTCAATTTTAGAAAGAAGTGATACTGTGCCAACCATCAAAGACGTTGCAAGAATAGCGAACTGTTCTATCTCTACTGTATCCTATGCATTGAACAATGATAGGAGAATACCTGAAAAAACCGCAAACCGAATCAAGAAAATCGCAGACGACCTGGGATATCTTCCTTCGGCAGCTGCAAGAAACCTGAAAAAACAGAATACCAATACCGTCTTGGTCGCCATTTCGGATTTTGGTGGGCCTGTTTACCACGAGCTACTAGACGGGATTCATCACAAGCTAGGAAAGAACAAATATACGATGATTGTATCAACCGGTTTTTCAACGGAAAACCTGCTAAAAGAGAAAACGGTTGATGGAGCGATCATCTCCGATATCAATATTACCAATAAAACCCTCAAGCAAGTATCCAAAACATTTCGCCCAATTATCATCCTCGATCGTAGTTTGGATGATGAGAATATTTTTGACATGACCATTGACAATCATAACGCCATGTATCGCCTGACAAATGACGTTCTTTCAAAAGGTTATCGAAAGATTGCATTTGTCCACGGTGTTAAAAAAACGTTTGACAACGAATCCCGTTTCGCAGGATTCAATCACGCATTGAATGAACATGGATTATCCGTCTATCAAGAGTTCGTGGGCAACTTTACAAAACCATCCGGTCAGAAAATCGCCCAAGAAATTCTAAATCAGAACGAACAACCAGACATGATCGTTTGTGCAAACGATGAAATGGCATTGGGAATCATGGAGACACTTCAAATAAACGGCAAGAACATCCCAGGGGATTATGGTGTGTCAGGGTTTGACGATATCGAGTTATCTCGCTATTTTAAGCCATCATTAACCTCCGTAAGAATTAATCGATTCAGTTGGGGAGAGCGAATTGCAGATACATTGATTCATCTGATGAAGAGTGAATCTACTTCTGCTCAGAAAGCGCATGGAGAACTAATAATTCGAGAATCATATTGAAAGAATCAGCGTAAAAAACAAGTAAAAAAAAATAAAACAACTTTTAAATTGGTAAATAGAGTGGAAACGCTTGCATATGAAATATTCTTATGCTATAATTTAATTGATTTAGTTATCGAAACGTTTCGATAAATGAAAGGGGACAAACGTGCTTAAGAACAAATATGGTTATTTTTCAGAAGATGGAAAGAGCTACATAATTACCAACCCTCGAACACCAAAACCTTGGGTGAATGTCATATCCAATGGCGATTACGCCTTTATGGTATCTCAAACGGGAGGGGGTTGCTCCTGGAGAGGAAACTCCGTACAAAACAGATTGACCCGTCTATACCAGGACATCATCAAAGACAATTACGGAAAATACTACTATCTTAGAGATCTCGAAACCAACGACTTTTGGTCCCTCACCTACCAACCTGTTCAAAAAGAGTACCAATATTTTGAAGTAATACACGGAATCGGATATTCCGTATTCAAATACCAAGTATCAGACATCTATACCGAACTCAAGGTATTTGCAGTACCGGGCCACCCAATGGAACTCGCCGAAATCAAAATAGAAAACAAAGGAAAGAAATCAAGAAAACTGGATTTGACTTCCTATTTTGAATGGGAAGCAGGTATTCATCCTGGTGAACATCGAGAATTCCATAAATTATTTATGGAAACATTCTTTGAACCGGACAGAAACGCTATCAAACTCAGTAAATACAATTGGGGTTTCAACGATAAAAACGGTTTGCATAACAATGTGGATTGGGATTTCATCGGATTCCACGCTGTTAGCGAGCCAGTCAAATCGTATGAAACTGACAAAGAAAACTTCGTAGGAATGTATCATTCCGAACACAATCCAAATGCCATGCATCAAGAATCATTATCCAACAGCGCTGGAAGATTTGGCGATCCTTGTGGTTCCTTGCAAGTGGAAATCCAATTGGACCCGGGAGAATCAAAAATCGTTGTGTACTCTCTAGGTATGACGCAACTGGGTAAAAAGGAAGTACCGGGAATCGATTTGGAATTCGAAGATCCGAATCCTCTGATTGATGCCTATACCAATCCTGAAGGTTCTCTAAAAGCATTTGCGGCAGTGACAGAGTTTTGGAATGAACTAATTTTAGGAGACCAAGTGAAAACACCGGATCCCGCATTCGATATCATGACCAATGCATTTGCTAAATATCAAGCTATCAGTTGTCGTATTTGGGGAAAAACAGCTTATTATCAAACAAGTGGAGGTTATGGGTTCCGAGATCAATTACAGGATTCTCTCGTATTCTTGGAAGCAAAACCAGAACTCACCAAAGAACAATTGTTACTACACGCCAAACACCAGTTTAAAGAAGGTGATGTACAACATTGGTTCGTTACCTATCAAGGATGGGGACCAAGAACTAACTGCAGTGATGATTTGCTATGGATGCCATTCATCTTATATTACTATTTGGAAGAGACATTGGATTTTTCGATTCTAGAAGAGAATATTTCATTTTTAGATGGAGGTCCTTCTTCTCTCTATGATCATTGTAAACGTGCAATCGACAAAGCTTTGACCCGTTTCTCGCATCGTGATGTTCCATTGATGGGTAGTCACGATTGGAATGATGGTTTGAGCGCTGTCGGTTATCAGATGAAAGGCGAGTCTTTCTGGATGTCCACTTTCCTGTATATGGTTTTAAATCAGTTTGCATTTATCGCGAATCACCAAAAGGATCATGATTATGCAACCTTATGTTTGGACCAAGCTAAAAAAATCCAAACCACATTCAATGAATATGGTTGGGATGGATCTTGGTATTTACAGGCAACGAATGACAATGGTTTGAAGATCGGTTCCAAAGACTCTGAAGAAGGAAAGATATTCTTGATGCCGAATTCTTGGGCTATCATCTCCGAAATCATACCCGAAAACAGAATCAAGACCGTTATCGAATCAATTCAGACACATCTTTTAAAAGAACATGGTACTCTGCTCAATTATCCCGCATTCACCCAACCTAGATCCGATATCGGTTATGTAACTAGATACGCTCCTGGATTGCGTGAAAACGGTGGTGTATATACTCATGCAGCAACTTGGGCAGTATCTGCTTTTGCAAAAGCTGGATATCCGGAATTGGCTTATCAAGCCTATCAAGGAATCTGCCCGCCGAATCGAACAAAAGATCCGGATGACTATATGGCAGAGCCGTATGTGACTTGCGGAAACTCCGACGGACCACTATCACCAATGTTCGGACGCGGTGGTTGGAGTTGGTATACCGGTTCCGCTCAATGGTTACACCGAATCGCAGTCAATGATATCATTGGAGTGAAAGCTTCATTTGATGGATTGATCGTTGAACCGCATTTACCAAAGGATTGGAAAGAAGCGACATATTCTCGAAAATTCAGAGGATCGGAATATCATTTCACAATCCGAAAAGGTGAGCATCCACAAATTTTGGTGGATGGAAAACCTGTAACCGGAAACACCATACCAGATTATAAGGATAATACAATACATAAAATAGAAGTTATAGTTAAAGGAGAGTAAACAAATGAAGAAATTATTGGCACTATTAATAATATCGGTATTCGGGTTAGCACTCATATCTTGTTCTGGAACAACAATCTCAACGCTGATTACCACAGGTTCCAGTACCACTGGTACAGATAACACAGGAGAAACAACGACAATCTCCCATGATCCAGTCACGATTACTTATGCAGCCTGGAACCTGGGAACTGTGGATTCTCTTAATCTCGAACGCCTGATGATTGAAGCGTTTATGGAGGAATACCCATGGATTACTGTGGAGATCATTGAACGACCGAAAGTTACAGACCCATCAGGAACATCAGAAATCGACCAGAATTGGAATGAGTTTTTGGGAGCAAGAGCTGCTCAAGGAACATTACCTGATGTGTACTTCACCGATTCCACTGAAACTACGATTATGAACAACTGGGCAAAAGATGTTACAACAATCGCTCATAACGATCCGGAATTCATGAACATTTCCGAAGACATCCGTGAAGCCGCGAACTATGGAGGCAAATTGATGGCCTTGCCATATGCAGTATATTATTTCGGCTACTACATCAATAAGACCTTGTTTGATGATTACAATGCAGACTATCCTGTCTTTGAAGATACCTTTGATGAATTCATGGACAAAGTAGGCGATGTCGCCAACCAAACCGTTACCAATGGAACCGGTGTTGCTGGTATCGTTGGAATCAACAGAATGTTGGAATGGTATCCTGCACAGTTGAACCCTGACTTGGGCTGGTATACCTATGATGGTGAGCAATTAAACCTGAATGGCAGCGAATTTGAAACCACATTGAATCTCTATCAAAGTCTGATGCAAGATAAAACCTTGATCTATGATGCGATGACTCCGGAAGAACAATTGGCAGCTTTTGGAACAACCAATACTTGGGAATCCAGCCAATTAGCAGCGTACTTCGAATATACTCCAATCATCGGATCCATGGTGAATTATGATTTCGATATCGACTTCATCGGTACTCCTGGGACCGATGCAGCACACCAAATTCCCGTAGTACTTGATTTGATGTGTGTCGCCAGCACAACCCAACATTTGAATGAAGCCTATCTTTTAGCGAAATGGATGTCATTCGGGAAAGACGGTTATCTGAAACGAATAGAACTTTCAACTACCGTAGAAGGAATCAACCCATTGAATATGACTCCTCTTCAACCAGATGCGGATCTATTGGATGCATTCTTCAATATTTATCCAACATTCACTGAATTCCGTAAAGTTGTGGAATATGGAGATTACATCATCGAACCAAACAAATACGTACCTGGATATATCAAAGCTAGATGGAATGCAGATTATGATGCAGAACGCACTGTTGGTCAAATGTTCGATTTAGTCGCTTCTGGACAGGTTAATTATGCAGATGTCAAAGAACAATGGAACTCCATTGCAAATAATGCATTAGCTTTGGCTAGACAATCCGTCTTTGATAAACTAGGAGTATCAGAAACACAATAAACGATAGGGGGAGAACAAACAAGTGACAAAACGCTTACTCGTATTCATCTCGTTGATTGCGCTGTTATTGCCTTTGATGTCGACACATGAAGTATATGCCGACATCAGCGTGAAATCCAGTGAAACATCCGTTATTGTTAGTGGAGACTACAATGATGTTTTATCTGTGTGGGAACAAGAGACCTTTGCCAAGAATTCCGATTTTGTCACTGTTGTTGAACCTTCTTTATTCGATGCACCCGATCCATTGGTAACCAATGATAATTACTCACATGATGTCTATCAATGGACGACCGAGGACTCGATATCATTCCCGATATCGGCGCCTTCCGATGGACTTTATCAGATCTCTGTCGATTTCTACTCCTTATCCGAAGATTATATGGATATCGAACTTGGAATCCAGATCAATGGAACTGTCCAATATTCGGAAAGTTCCCAAGTCATTTTATACAAACTCTACAAACAAGTAGGTGATTTCAGTCTTGATCGCTACGGAAATGATTTCTATGGAGAACAGATTCAGATCTATGATTGGATTCATCAAGATATCTTGGATCCGATGGGATTGTTCTATGAACCAATGATGTTCTATCTAGAGTCTGGAAACAATACTATCACTTTAACTAAGACAAGAGGAGACATCCTCTTAGGTGATGTTACTGTGACTGGTAGAAGCGATTTGCGGAGTTATGAAGACTACTCACAAGATGCTTCTTTGGTTTCCAATTTGGTTTTGGACACCTATGAAGCTGAAATCCCCGATTTCAAGAATTCTCCTTCCATTCAAGCCGCAGTGTCTCGGACTGTGGGTGTCACTCCATTTTCTGTTGAAGAATTGAAGTTGAACACCTTATCCGGTGGTTCCTTCAGATCGGAACGAGAGATGGTTGGATATACAATTGATGTCGAAACGGCCGGATACTACTATTTGACTTTCAAAGTTCTACAAAGCACCATGTCCAATGCCAATGTCTACCGGACATTGCGAATCAACGGAGAGATTCCTTTCCAAGAAGCGGTTTCGTTACCGTTCTATTTTGATTCTTCCTGGCAAAACGTCACTCTTGGAGGAGACACGCCATACCTATTCTACCTACATGAGGGTAGCAATACCATTTCCTTAAGTGTAGATACCAGTGTTTACAAAGACAGTTATTACACCATCAATACAATTTTGGATTATGTCAATGCCTTATCTTTGAACATCAAGAAATTGACCGGTAACCAGGTCGATGAAAATCGAGATTGGAATATCGAAGACTATATACCAAACATTAGTACAAGCTTGTTTTCTGCAGCGGACCAGTTGGAGGAAATTTACAACTATATTGAAGGGTTGACCGCAAAAGACCGTTTATCAGAAGCTGGTTCCTCATTGCAAATAGCTATTCGGAACCTGCGGTTTTTGGCGGACGCTCCAAACGATATTCCAAAAAACATGACTTTGCTTTCCACATCCGAACAAAGTATTGCCTCTACTCTAGGAAATGCTTTGAGTCTGTTGACGGATAGTCCATTGGACATCGATAAATTCTATGTTCATACCGATACAAAGTTGGAACCAGCAACCGCTAATTTCTGGTTGCGAGCATGGGTTGGTATCAAACGTTTCGTATTGTCATTCTTTGACAAGAGATATACCGCTCAGGCAAACGATGACGAATTGATTGTCTGGGTGAACCGTAGTAAGCAATATACCGATCTGATTCAAAAAATGACGGATGATACCTTCACCGCTGAAACTGGGATATCCGTGCAAATATCTGTGATGGCTTCAGAAGGTAAGTTGATCCTCGCAAATTCTGCCGGAACCAATCCGGATGTTGCGCTTGGCGTATCCTCTTGGTTGCCATATGATCTTGGTATGCGTGGAGCGATTTTAGATCTATCCGAGTTTGCTGGTACACAAGAGTTCATAGATGCCATCAGCCTCTATCCAGAACAGAGTTTAATCCCGATGATGTATGACAATGGAATCTATGGTTTGCCGGATACCGAGAATTTCTATGTAATGTATTTCCGATCCGATATCATGGAGGCTTTGGATATTCCAATTCCAAATACTTGGGATGAGGTTGCTGAAATCCTTCCGATCTTGAAGCGATATGGAATGAATTTCTATCTACCTCTTTCCAGTTCTGTGTCATTGAAGTCCTTCGATTCCACATTGCCATTCTTATTCCAGTATGGTTCTGATATCTATCAAAACAATGGTTTTTATGTCGACTTGGAAAACGAAGCATCAGTAAAAGCGTTGGAAGTCATGACAGAACTCTATACTATTTACTCAGCAGATACCACTGTCACCTCGTTCTACAATGATTTCAGACTGGGATTGTCACCAGTAGGGGTGGCGGATTTCGGAATGTATATTCTCTTGCAAAATGCCGCACCAGACATTCAAGGACTTTGGAAGATTGCTTTGCTTCCAGGTGTCGATGATGGTACTGGTCATGTCGACCGATCTGCACCAGGAGCGCAGACTGCGAATATGATTTTTGCTAATACTGATAAAAAGACCGAATCTTGGCAATTCCTACAGTGGTGGAGTTCTACAGCGACGCAGACTGATTTTGCCAATCTCTTATTATCGACTCTGGGCACAGAATACATGTGGAACAGTGCAAACACTTCTGCATTTGAAGCCTTGAATATCAACGAAAACGATCTCTCCATCATATTGAATCAATGGACTCACTTGAGAGAACTTCCAAAAGTGCCTGGATCCTATCAAGTGGAATTGGAAATATCCAATATTTGGAACTCTGTTGTTTTGGATCGTGAAAACTTACGCGTTCTTCTGAATGACAGCATCATCCGAATGGACAAAGAAATCCAAAAAAAGATGACCGAATTCGGTTATATGGATAAATACGGAAACATTTTAAAACCATACGTTTTAGCTTCCACCGACCAAATCATTGCTTGGAAAGAAGGTGGAACGAATGGCTAGTTTGACTTTGAGAAGCAAGAGGAAAAAACCAAGAGCAACAAACAATCGTAACAAAGTAGCGTATCTGTTTATCTTCCCTTACGCTTTGATGTTCATGATTTTTATCGTCATACCGGTCATCATGGCAATCTTTCTGTCTTTTACGTATTTCGATACTGTACGGGCACCAGAATGGGTTGGATTCCAAAATTACATTGACCTCCTAACTGATGATCCAATCTTCATGCAAAAGGTTTTACCAAACACTTTGAAATATGCCATAATCGTTGGTCCAGGAGGATATATACTTTCCTTCTTATTGGCTTGGGTCCTAGCTCAATTGACACCAAAAATCAGAACGATTTTCGCATTGATCATCTACTCTCCTTCGCTGACAAGCGGAATAACAATGACTGTTTTATGGAGAGTCATCTTTGCCGGAGACAATGCTGGATACCTCAATAGTCTATTGATCAAACTGGGACTGATTGTGGAACCAATCGTCTTCTTGCAATCACAAGAGTTCTTACTCAGTATTATGATTCTTGTCACTTTATGGTCATCCATGGGTGTCGGTTTCTTGGCGATATTGGCTGGCATCTTGAATGTGAATCAAGAAATGTATGAAGCCGCATATATCGATGGAATCAAAAACAAATTCCAAGAAGTCATCTATATCACGATCCCTTCCATCAAACCACAAATGTTGTTTGGTGCTGTCATGGCGATCGTTGGAACCTTTGCCTCAGCTGGGGTCGGGGTCGCGTTGTCGGGATCGAATCCGACACCGCAATATGCAGGGCAATTGATTGTAAACCATATTGAATACTATGGTTTCAATAAATATTTGATGGGATATGCCGCTGCATTATCAGTCGTATTATTATTGGGAATCTATGGGTTGAGTCGATTCGCCTATAAACTCTTTGGGAGCAAAGACTGATGGCTAGACATCAGAAGTTCCTCGGTACGAAAATCAACCCATCAAGATTCAATCGTACCCAAGTCAAATACATCATCATCTTGATTCCGGTCTTGATGTTTATGTTGTTGCCATTGATCTATATTTTCAACTATGCATTCAAACCGATTGAAGAATTGTTCTATTATCCACCGCGATTCTTTGTCGAACGATATACACTACAAAATTTTGTGAAATTGTTTGCGGTTACCGGTTCATCCGGAATTCCGATGAGCCGTTACCTCTTCAATTCCATCATTGTTACCATATTGGTCATAGGTGCTTCTGTCGTGGTTTCCACCTTGGCAGGATACGCATTGTCCAAATTGGAATTCAAAGGCAAGAAATTTATGAACGAAATCAATACTCTGGCTTTGATGTTTGTGGGTATAGCTGTAATGATCCCAAGATATCTCGTTATTGAAAAGCTTGGTTTGATTGATAATTTCTTCGTTCACGTGCTTCCTTATCTGGCAATTCCTGTCGGATTGTTCTTGATCAAACAATTTATCGATCAAGTACCTGACGAATTGTTGGATGCTTCGAGAATTGATGGAGCAAGCGAATTCCAAATATATACCAAAATCATTTTACCTTTGATTAAACCAGCAATTGCGACGGTTGTCATATTGTCTTTCCAGACCGTATGGAATTCCGCGGATACTTCTACGACTTATATCAATAACGATGCGCTCAAAACGTTCGCATTCTATATGAATACTCTGACTGCAAATACCAATGGCGTGGCTGGCCAAGGTATGGCAGCGGCAGCATCGCTTGTCATGTTCATTCCAAACCTTCTGATTTTCATTTTGATGCAAAGCAAGGTCATGGACACGATGGCACATTCGGGAATCAAGTAGGTGCTATCATGAAGAAATGGATGATTGCATTCCTGCTTCTCATCGCATTGACCCTTACCAGCCAATTTGTAACGGTTTTTGCGAACAACGACTTTTATGAAAACGAATATCCGTATGAAACCTACACGGTGGACTACGAAGGAAATCTGACATTTACACAAACAGCCTATATTCCGGTCGGGGTACTGAATCGTGATGTGGCGCTGTTTAATCCGGAAGACTTGTATATCAAGGATGATCTTGTCTATATCGCAGATACCGGAAATAAGCGAGTTGCAGTATTAGATTACTCCGGTACTCTTATCCAAGAAATTGGTGTCGGTGTATTAGAAAAACCAACAGGTGTCTTTGTATCAGAAGAAAACTTCCTATACATTGCCGACCAAACCAATCAATTGGTATACAAGTATGATTTGGATGGCAATTTTATTCGCACATTCGGACATCCGGTCGAACCGCTCTTTGGTAGCGATTCTCCTTACACACCGATCAAAGTAGTTGTCGGTAGCGGCGAGAACATCTATATCATCGGGGACGGATCCACAAGTGGTGTTATTCAATTGAATTATGATGGATCCTTCTTGGGATATTTTGGTGTAAACTTGTCACAAAAATCCTTGATTGAAAAGATTGCGGATATCTTTGTAAACCCTGGTGAATACGCTAGCAATACACCTCCATCTCCGACGAATATCGCAATCAACAGCAAGTCTTTGGTATACACGTCTACTCCAAATACAGTTACGGCTTTGAAGAAACTTGACGTGAATGGAAACAATATCTTGACAACGATCAACTATCATCAAGAACAGAATGTCGTTGATTTATCAGTGGATAGTTTGGGATATCTGTATGCAATCTATGACGATGGATTGATTGTCGAATACGATCCGAATGGCAATTTGTTATTCGCATTCGATGTCATGTCCAGTAGTTCCAATGTGCTTGGCTTGATTCAAAACCCATCTGGAATCCAAATCGATTCCTATCACAATATCTTCGTTTTAGATACCGGAAGATCCGAGGTAATCACATATCAACCTACCAGTTTCACGAATTTGGTTCATGATGCGATCAATCTCTACAATCAAGGTAGCTATGAAGAATCCACCCTAGTATTCGAAGCGATACTGAAACAAAATGATAATTTTGCATTGGCGCATTCAGCCTTGGGAAAATCTTATTACCAGGATAAAAACTACCAACAAGCATTGGAAGAATACTACAAAGCAAATGATGTTGAGGGATATTCCACTACTTTTTGGAAAATTCGAGATATCTGGTTGAAGGAAAATCTGAATTTGGTGTTTTATCTGATTTTGGCATTGATTTTAGTATCCTATGTCATCAAGCAGTTGAATCGTCGCACTTTGGTATTCCAACCAATCACCCGACGCTTTGAAATCTTTAAGAAAAAAACTCAGGTTCGCAAGTACAGTCTGGTCTTCTCCATTTTGAAACATCCATTGGATTCCTATTATGAAATCAAACGTGAAAAACGTGCAAATGTCTTTTCTGCAAGTATCATACTAGTCATCCTATTCATAGAATACTTGTTCTACTTGCGATATACCGGATATATTTTCAACAACAGCCCCGAACAATTGCATCTTGGCATGCAAATGGCAGTCTTCTTTGGAATCATCTTATTGTTCATCTTCTCGAATTACTTGATTTCAACGTTGTTTGACGGAGAAGGATGGATGAGAGATGTGTATGTCTCTGTCATCTACTCCTTGGCACCGATTGTCGTATTCTTGCCATTTTATATCATTTTAAGCAATGTCTTGACACTCAATGAGTTGGTCATCTTGCAAATCTATGGTTTCACGATGATTTCTTATACGATTGTATTGATTTTCTTGGCAATCAGGGAAATCCACAACTATGAAATCGGTGAAACATTCAAGAATATCGCTCTTACCATTTTTACGATGTTGATAATCATTCTGATCGGATTCATCATTTACGTGTTTGGATCTCAATTATTCGATTTCTTGACATCGTGGTTGAAGGAGGTGTTCTTCCGTGTTTTTGGCTAAATTAGGAAAACGACTTCTGCTGGTCTTGATAATGACCACAGTAGGGTATTTGACGGTAACTGTGTTTGCGAGAACCATTCCGTTTTATACCTCTGATGCATTTCCAATCCAAGAGAATATCTTGGATAATACCTTCTTTTCGAGCAATCAGTTCACTCAAGCAGATGATTTGACTGCAGTCGACAATTTCCTGGATGTTCCATCTGGGTACCAACTAGTTGGAGAAACTGCCTCATATCAACTCTATATGGAGGAAACTTCCTACGCAATACGGGTTGTGAACAAAGAGGATGGATTCATCTATGGATCGAGTATGGGTTCTTTAGGAGAGGATTTGGACAATTTCAATACCAAATGGGAAGGAATTGTCAACTCTGTGGTCACACTTGATTACTACTCGTATAATGATACAACCGGAGTCTATACAACCGAACAGGAAAGTCTGTTACAAGACGAAACTTCCCATTCCGATTATACTATGATTGAAAATGGATTCTCTGCGAATTTGTATTTTGGAGAATCCGGAATCTCCTTATCTATCGATGTCTATTTAGAAGGGGATTATCTCGTTGTGGATATACCAAACGAATCGATTTCGGAAGGGGATACATTCAAATTAAAAAGCGTCATGGTATATCCGTTCCTTGGTGCAGTATATGGTGACTCTGTTCCGGGATATATCATGGTTCCGGATGGATCTGGAGCATTGATTCGCTATCAGGCGATTGATGTCAACACCGATATCTATCAATTCAAATACTATGGCTTGGATACGTCTGTTCAAATACCGATCACCAATCAACCGATTCTTGCATTTCCGGTTTCAGGTATGGTATTAGGAATCAATCAGCATGGATTTATATCCATCGTTGAAAGTGGAGCTGAAAATGCATCCTTGGTCGTATCTCCTGCGAAACGTAATTTGAAATATTACTATACTTACAATCAATTCGTCTATCGAAGTCTCTATCAGACTCCGCTCTCAGAATCCGAGGCAGAAAATTCTTCGGGAAGACTCGTCATTGAGGATAATATCAATTCTTGTGATGTACGGATGAAATATCAATTCTTAGCCGGAGATGAGGCAAATTATATTGGAATGGCAAATGCATATCAAGATTATCTGCTCGCATCCAATCTTGTCCAAGACCAAGTCAATTCGACGGACAACGTCCATATTTTCTTGGATGTCATCGGTTCTGAAAGCAAGAATGGGTTCATCTTTGATGAGTATATCAAGATGACTACGATTCCAGAGTTGCAACAAATCATTGAGTCTTTGGTTTCAAAAGGTATTCAACCTATGACGGTTTACAAAGGGTATACTGGTGATGGATTCACGAGCTCCGGAATGTCCGATACCAGCGTGTCGAATAAACTCGGTGGAGAAGCCGCATTGAATGAATTGATGGACTATCTCGATTCGGTAGGATTGGAACTCTATCTCTATACCGATCCGATGTCGGTCTATGAGGATGGACATTTCAGTCTTTACAACGATATAGCAAGACGGGTGAATCAAAACCTCTTGATGGAGTATGGTTATACCAAACTCATTTATTATGCGACAACCGAGAGTTTGATTCGTTCATTGGACACGAGCATCGACAAATTGTCGAAACAGAATGTCCTGCATTTCGCTGTTGGTACGGTTGGAAACACGCTTTACTCCGATTACACCGACGCTGCTAATCCACTTGACCGCAGTGAAATCCGATCCATCTTGATCGACTACTTCAATACTTTGGATCAATCTACGTTGCTCTATCAAAGCAATGATTACTTGTTGAGATATACGGACTCTTATCTGATGACTCCGATGTCCTCATCAAGATATCGCATCTATACGGATACCGTTCCGTTTGTTCCTTATGTTCTTTCTGGTGTCTTGGAAAAATATTCTCCGTATCAAAACTTTGTATCCGCATCCAATGTGGAACTACTGAAGCTGATTGACTACGGAGTTTATCCAACCTATCTTATCACCTATGAATCTGCATATGCACTTCAAAAAACAGAATTACAATCGATCTACTCTTCCTCATACACCACATGGCAAACTCGCATCGAATCCGACTTTCTCTTCTTGCAAGAGGGATTGGAAAGCATAGTGGATGCTCGTGTTGTGAACCGGATAGTGGAAGATCTTGGTGTCTATACGATAACCTATGACAATGGTGTGAAAATCATCATCAACTACACAAGCAATACCGTGGCAGTTGGTTCTAATAACATTGAACCACAGTCCTATAAGGTGGTGGTATGATGAAGAAACCATTGAAACGTAAAACCAGAAACAACCTTGTCGGTTGGTCCTTCTTGGGAATCTGGGCAATCGGATTCTTAGTCTTCACGATGATTCCTTTGTTCACTTCTCTCTATTATTCCATGTCTCATGTGGTATTGAGTGGAGATGGTATCCAAGTGGACTTTGTCTGGTTCGAAAACTACAAACAAGTATTCTCAACTGCGGAAGGATTCAATTTCCTACGCTCTGTAAGTGATTTTGCGATTGAACTTCTGTTCAAGGTTCCTATCATCACGGTATTCTCAATCATCATCGCCGTGATGTTGAATCAAAACATCAAAGGGAAGGGATTCTTCCGGGCTATTTACTTCTTGCCTGTCATCATCGCTTCTGGTCCTGTCATCAGTCAATTGATTTATCAAGGAGCTGCGACCATACCTTTGGTAGAAGAAATGGGAATTATCGATTTCATCAATCAGACGTTTACGGAGAGTCTTGCAAGACCGATCGCGAACATCTTCTCTGAATTAATTGTGATTCTTTGGTTCTCCGGTGTTCAAATCCTATTGTTTATCGCTGCTTTGCAAAAAGTCGATCGTTACACCTATGAGGCAGCAATGATTGATGGTGCTGGACCTTGGGAGTCTTTCTGGAAAATCACAGTACCTTCATTGAAGTCGATGACACTGATTTCCATCGTATTCACGATTATCAATCTCGCGACATTCTCTGAGAATGCAGCAATACAGCATATCAAAAACAACATGTTCGCATTGGAAACCGGGTTTGGTTTTTCCTCTGCAATCGCTTGGCTCTACTTCATCGCTTTGGCTTTGA
Organism: Bacilli bacterium; assembly: GCA_016935815.1. Taxonomy (GTDB): domain Bacteria; phylum Bacillota_I; class Bacilli_A; order Izemoplasmatales; family Hujiaoplasmataceae; genus 4572-104. The sequence continues at coordinate 33,535 of JAFGQH010000048.1, forward strand.
TACTGGGTATCTTCTACCTCTTGTTCCGTGGGGCAACCCGTGAAAGGAGGAGATATTCATGAACCAGCATTTCAAACAAAAGATCAAACATAAATTGATGGGTAAGAACTTCAACGAAGGGTGGATCGGCAGAACCGCAATCTACTTGTTGTTGATCATTATCGGTTTTGTCTATCTCTACCCGATCATCAAGATGTTTGCTTATTCGATCAAAGATCTAGAAGACTTGGTGAATCCGACTGTTCAATGGATTCCGACCAAAATCTATTTGGAAAACTACAGAACCAGTTTCATTGTTCTTAATTACTGGAAGACATTGTTGTTTAGTCTGGCGGTTACCTTGATTCCTGCCACTTTGCAAACAATCACAACCAGTCTTGCAGGATACGCCTTGGCGAAGTTCAAGATGACAGGTAAATTTATCATCTTCGTCATCATCTTCATCACCTATCTCGTTCCAGTTCAAGTGTATATGATTCCGCGTTATGTTTTGTTCAACCAACTTGGAATCCTGGACAGTGCGTGGGCGATTATCTTCCCTGCAACTTTTGGACAAGGATTATCATCGGCAATCTTCATCTTGATCTTCTATCAATTCTTCCGGATGCAACCAAAATCATTGGATGAATCCGCAGAAATCGATGGAGCTTCACCTTATCAAATCTTCTTCCGCATCGGTGTACCTTTGGCCGGTCCGGCATATTTAACAGCATTTCTGTTTTCATTCGTATGGTATTGGAATGAAACCTATATTTCGTCGCTGTTTATCGGAAGTGACTTATACACCTTGCAATTAAAATTACTGAATTTCCAATCTCAATTCAGTATGACAAGCGGCTTGACACAGCAAGCAGTAAACGAAGCAATCAAGTACAGCGCGACCATACTGATTATTCTACCGGTCCTTATCGTCTATATCATCATGCAAAAATGGTTTGTAGAAGGAATCGATCGTACGGGAATTACAGGAGAATAGGAGGAACTATGCAAAGAAAATTATTGATAACATGTATTCTGATTCTGGCTGGGTTTGGTTTTTTATCCTGTGGTAATACGACAACAGTCCAAAACACGACAACGGATACAGCAAGCACAACCTTGACCAGCACAGAGAATGTAACGACTACACTCGCAACGACTTTGGGGTATGTCTATAGTCCAATTGAAGTTGCTGATTATGTTTTGGAGGAAGAACGTCTTTCCTTTAAATTCTTCTGGGAAGTAGTGAATGGCAATCCTGATTCTGCCGGTTACGGTTTGATCGCGGATCGCTACAATACAGCGACATTATCCTATGGTGCAGCATCCATTGCATCCGTTGGATTTGGTCTGGCTGCGATTCCGATCGGAATTGAAAACGATTGGGTTTCCTACAGCGAAGGATATGAACGGGTATTGGGTACCTTAGAGACCATCAACAACTTACAAAGAACCCATGGCTTCTTCTATCATTTCGTCGATATGGAAAGCGGTACAAGAATCGGTTCATCCGAAGTATCGATTATCGATACGGCAATCATGCTTTGTGGAATCATCATGGCAGGTGAGTATTTCGGAGGTGAGATCAAAACCTTGGGTAATGAGATTTATCAAGCAGTCGAATGGGATTGGTACTACAGCACGAATGCCAACAAGTTCTACATGGGATACACTCCAGAAAGCGGTTTTGCAGGCTTTTGGGATGCCTATGCAGAACAAATGATGATTTATTTGTTGGCTGCCGCATCGGATGATTATTCCGTTGGAAAGATCGCATATGATACCATGGTCAACAATACGGAACGCAAGAAATATGGAACCAGTGACTTCTTCTACGCATCTTATCCAGGAACCTTGTTCACCTATCAGTATTCCCATGCGTTCTTCGATTTTAGAACCGCATTCGACGAAGACAATGTCAACTGGTTCAACAATTCCATCGAAGCATCCATAGCAGCATATGACTATGCGCAATTCCAATCAGCGAATTACAAAACCTATAGCGAAACCGCATGGGGGAATACCGCTTGTGACGGACCGGATGGATATCGTGCATATGGAAATCTTCCGGCTATGGGAACCATCTATATCGACGGCACTTTAGCCCCTTCGGGAGCAATTGGATCTCTTCCATTTGTCCCAGATTTGGCTCTTCCGGCTATGGAATACTATTCCGGATTGGAACGACTTCAGGGCAAATATGGATATCTGGATTCCTTCAACCTGGGATTAACAGAGTCAGCTAGTGCCTACATCATCCGACCAAATCGACCGATTCCAGTTGACGGTTGGTGGGATACCGACGTCATTGGCATCGACAAGGGAGTCACCTTGCTGATGATAGAGAATTATCGTTCCGCTATGGTATGGCATTATTTCATGCAAAGCGAGATCGTGCAAAAGGGATTTGAAGAACTCAACTTCACAATCCTTAGTGAATCATAAGGCTTCAAGTTTGTATAATACAAATATAAAAAATATAAAATATTAGAAGGAGAAATGTTATGAAATTCAAAAAGATTTTATTGTTTGTTGCATTGTTCTCATTTGCGTTTGTACTAGTAGCTTGTAATGAAACAACAACGGCTACAGAAACCACAACAGGAACTACTACAGCCGGTCAAACGACAACACAAGAACAGACAACGACAGAAGAAGAAACAACAACCATTGCTCAATTACAGAATATGAACATACTGAATGGTTGGACAGACTCAGGAGATAGCGTTTATACAATCGTTCAAAGCGATACAGAATTATCTGTAACGTATGACAAAAACAGCTTCTCATGGGCTAATATGGCTTATCCGATTGACCAAGACTTATCAGCATTCAACAAATTGGTCATTTCCATTAGCGGTAGCGGCACATTGTTAATCAAGATTCAAGGTGCTACAGAAGCGTTTGAAGTTTCTATCCAATTGACTGCCGGATCCGTTACGTATCAATTAAATCTGCGTGACTACGATGCATTCTTAGGTGGAGTGACAGGCGTTTATCTCTTTGGTGGACCTGGTAAAGCCGATGACACTGGAAACTTCACAATTACCGAATTCGCATTCAATGAGGGAACCGCATACGGAAACGTCATGGAAAATGGCGATTCGAACATTCCTGAAAACGAAATGTTATGGGATGGTACTGGTGACACTTGGGACTTCAGTGCAGGATTCGTCGACAATGGCGATGGTATCTATACAGTGGATGACAGTGGAACAGATCCAGTCGTCTCCTATACTAAAGCTTCCGGATTCGAATGGGCATATCTACTTGCAACAGTCGGTGGAGATTTCTCAGCATTTGATTATCTCGTACTGACCGTAACAGGAACCACTGCAGGTTCTGTGGTTTTCAAAGCAGAATTGTCAAGTTCTGTTCAAGCAGAAATCAGTGGAACCTTTGGAGAAGGTGAAACCATCACTCTTTGCCTCGACCTCAGTTCTTGGACCAACGAACAACTCGACGCCTTGACCAAAATATTGATATTCGCAGACGGTGGAGCAGCGAGTGGATCTGGTACATTCACGATCAATGATGCATACTTCTCGAAAGAGTATGTCGGTGAAGTTGTATTGGATTATTATGACTTCACAACTGGTTGGACTTCCAATGACGCAGGTGTTTACAGCTTCGCAGAAGGTGTAGACGGAAACGAAGTGACATTCGACAAAGCAAGTGGACAAGAATGGTCATTTATGAGAAATGATTTCGATTCCGAAGATGTTGCCGGATATAACACTCTAACAATGGTTCTTCAAGGAACATCTGGTGAAAGCATCCTCTTGAAACCAAATGACGCAGGTGCTTTGGAACAAAACATTACCTTTGATGGTACCGAACAAACCGTAGTTGTGACTGCAGATGCGTTCACAACCGTATTGATTTTTGCACAACCTGGTACCGCTCCATCAACAGGTAGTTTCACAATCCTTAGCGCAACTGTAAGCTATGTGGAACCTGATCCGCTTCCAGCAGACCAAGTCTATGACATGCAAAATGACTGGGTGGACAATGATGGTGGTATCTACACCTTTACCAATACCGATGGTGTTGTCACAGTCGACTTCAGTAAGACTTCTGGTCAAGAATGGTCATTCATCAAAAACACATTCACAGAAATTCTTTCCAACCACAACACAATCACAATCACTGTCCAAGGTACTTCTGGTCTGCAATTGATCATCAAACCGAACGACAATGGTGCTTATGAACAAACTGTGACATTGGATGGAACAGAACAAACATTTACTTTCACATTGACAGACACACCGACCAATATCCTGATATTTGTCGATCCGCTCAACGGAGCGTTGACTGGTTCTTTCGATATCATCTCGGCAACTGTCACAGCATCCGATCCTTCCCTAATCGACTTCACAACCGATTTCACGGAAAATGATGAAGGCACTTATGCATTCACTGAATTGTCCGATGGATCCTTACAAGTCGACTACACCAAAGGTTCCGGTCAAGAATGGGTCTATATGAGCCATACATTCAACCAAGATGCTCTTTATGGTCAAAACACATTGACTATCGTATTGCAAGGTACCTCCGGTGAAAGCATTCTATTAAAACCGAACAATGATGGTGCTTTGGAACAAACCATTACCTTTGATGGTACCGAACAAACCTTCGTGATTCCATCAGACACCTTCACTTCCTTATTGATCTTCGCACAACCTGGTACTGCTTCTGTTTCTGGAACCTTCACCATCTTAAGTGCGCAGTTGACTTATGTGGAACCAGCATATGACTTCACCGCTGGTTGGACATCCAATGATGTCGGTGTATACACTTTCACAGAAGAAACAACTGGAACGACTGTTGATTTCGCAAAAATCGCTGGTCAAGAATGGTCATACATGGTCAATACATTTACAACCGATTCTGAAGGATTTAACACTTTGACCATCGTATTGCAAGGTACATCTGGTGAAAGTATTCTATTGAAACCAAACAACGATGGTGGTTTAGAACAAACCGTTACCTTTGATGGAACGGAACAGACAATCGTCGTTTCCGCTTCTGCCTTTACTTCCGTATTGATCTTTGCTCAACCTGGTACAGCGCCTTCTACTAGTTCATTCGTGATTCTTAGTGCGAGACTGACTTATGTGGAACCAGATGCTGTTCCTGCTTATCAAGAGGTTGTTCTTGGAAACGAGTGGGTTGACAACGATGGTGGTATCTATTCATTTACAGATACAGCCGGAGTCATCACCGTTGATTTTACAAAAACATCTGGTCAAGAATGGGCATACATCGTATACACCATCAGTGACAACTTGTTATATCATGATACATTGACTATGGTATTTAACGGTACCACTGGACAACAATTAATCGTCAAACCAAATAACAATGGTGCTTATGAACAAACATTGACATTTGATGGAACCAATCAAACTTTGACATTCACTTTGACAGATACATTGACTCAAATCATAATCTTTGTGGATCCGCTCAATGGAGGATTAACTGGTTCATTCGATATCGTATCGGCAGTTGTGACTTCCACAGCCGCAACCTATGACTTCGCAAGTACATTCGCAGAAAACGATTCTGGCACCTATGCATTAACAACCAATGTCGATGAGAGTGTTACAGTGGATTATACCAAAGCAGCTGGTCAAGAATGGGTTTACATGATCGCCGATTTCTCAGGAGAAATGGTTGATGGTTTAAATACCATGACAATCGTCATTCAAGGAACTTCAGGGGAAAGCATCCTTTTGAAACCGAACAACGATGGTGGATTGGAACAAACTATAACTTTCGACGGAACGGAACAAACGATCGTGATTTCAGCCACTAGCTTTTCAAGTTTGTTGATTTTCGCAGAACCTGGCACTGCTAGTGTATCAGGATCATTCACAATCATCAGTGCAGTATTAAGTCACGTAGAAGTATAATTCTTTCTCATTTTCTTATAAAAACAACCCCAGATTTTTTGGGGTTGTTTTTTCTATATATTCCAATTCTGATTTCGTTTAGAAAAGATTGATTTCGTAGTTCAACCATTCGATTCGTTCGGATAGATAATCGTAGAGAAACCACACTTGTTCATAATAGGTATCCAGCGCTAAGATTTCCGGAGTGGTATACCAATCCTCGTTCGACCCGATCACATCCCATTTCTGGAAATTTAGATAGATAGATCTTGCCATCATATCACAGATAGGGAAGACATCACCCAAGAGATTCAAAGTAATTTCTTGATACACTTCATTCCATCTTTGTTTCAGATGTTCTCTAAACTCCGGATATTCCATCAGATAATAGAATAGGATGTTCTTATCTTGCCTGGCCGTATACCATCCTTCTGGCCCACGAAGGTCTTCCTGCAGATGCCCTGGATTACCGGTTGAGAGGTCGAAATCCCACACTGGACCCATTTTCAGGAGTCCACCCACATCCTTGTAGTAATAGATGCTGGAATAACCAGAATCGACGTTTTTGAAGACTTCGTTGACTAGGAACCAATCGATGAAGGATGCTTCATCGATTAAATGGGAGTAATCTTGCTTGTTTTGCAGAGTTTGATATACCATCAGCATATAATCTTCAATGAAATACAATTGGTCTATCGAATATTCTGGGTCATCCCAGTCTGGTGTTTTGATCACAAAAGGAATTCCATAGATAAAGAAATAGTTCTCATCTGAATGGTCGATCCAAGTATCGTAGATTTTGGAATCCCATTCCAGGAGATATCCGGTATCCAAATTGGAAGAATGTTCTTCTACATCCACACGATCGTTTGTGACCTCGACTTGATCCGTCAGCATATAATTGCCTTGATAGGACCCATTGATATACAAATCAACAAACACTGCAATCGGTGAAAATTCCATCTCCAAAGCAGTGGCGTATTGAAAGGCGAGATATGTTCGAATCAGGGTTTGATCGGCAAAATTCGCCAATAGAACCCAGTCCTTTTCTTTATAATCGGTGAACATGGATGTCTTGTTATCGAATTTGATCTTATAAGATTTCTTCGGCATGAACAAAGTCGAATTTCCTCTAAGACGAATGTTCATCGGTGCTTTATCGATATCGACTTGTGCGTTGCCAACGGAATTGAAGGTCACAAGATACAAATCTCCTCCGACGTAATCCTGGTCGGATTCGATCGGGGAGGATCCATCGGTGTTGATGTGGATTTCCGGAATTCTAGCCAGTTGATTGAAAGGTGCCAAACGGATCGGAATCACAAACACTCTGGTTTCTCGATTATATGTAATCGAAGCGGATACACTAACAATTTCCTGCGTGTCCGGAAAATCGAAGATCAATCGGTCGCGATAAATCAGAATATCTTCCGATGTATAACTGATTTGCATACCGACTGTTTCCAATTGCGGTAAAGTGAAATCGCTATAGATTTCATACGGAATAGCATCTGTGATTGTTTCAAATGCGGTATCAAATGCCAAATCCTGTTGTGCTTGATTGTAGAGTTCTTCATCCCGAATCATCGTGAATGTATATATGTATTCTTTCGCAAGACCTTGATATGTGATGGAAACCACCAACACAAGCTGGGAATCATAGGCATTGGCTTGATATGATATTATATAGTCATCAAGCGTGACGTCGTCGATTTGATAGACAATGACAAAATCGGAACTTGTCGGTTCCGGCAAATTGGTATCCATGGTGATTTCTGTAGGAAAATCCTCCGACAATAAGTCATACTCTGAATCGATAACATCGATTCTTGGATCCAAAGTTGTCGCAACGGTTGTTTCCGCCGGGGTACAAGCCACAAGGAATGGTATGAAGGTAATGGTCATCAGAAACATAAGAAACAATTTTTTCATATGGACTCCTAAAATGTCTGAATGCAATCAGATTTGATTGGCATCATAGATGCGTTTCAATTCTTCTTCGGTAAAATCATATTGCTTCAGTATGGATAAGATCAGGTCCGTTTTTCCTCGGACATACGAATCGATGTCGTACTCATATTGTTCGGCTAACTTCTGTTTCAGATTGCCATAGGCTTCTTTGTCCTTCGGATGAGTTCTCAAGTGATCTCTTAAGGTGATTTGGTTTTTTGTGGGTAAAGCATCCGGATAGGAAACATAGAGATGATGGCGATAAAACCTGTCTGGAACAGTCGATTTGAACACTTCCCGATCTTTGATTCCCTGATCTCCATTATGAATATAACCATTCTTTTCCAAACACGATTTAATATTCTCGAAGTGGGATTTGTCCGGAATCAAAATCATCAAGTCAATGATGGGTTTTGCTTTCAATCCCTCGACACTGGTCGATCCGATATGTTCGATTTGGTAGGTGTAAGAATTCAAATGACTTTCTAAAAAAGCCTTCAGTTCCTCGAAGGCTTTTTTCCATACCTCTTGATATTCCGTTACAACTACATGTCTTGTCATAAACAACCTCAATTTTAATTCTATTATAACATTTTTCTTGGGGTTTACACCAATCCTTTTCTCACGATGCAGTCGTTTAGATGGTCATCCACCAGACCGACTGCTTGCATGTAGGCATAGATGATGGTCGAACCAACAAAACTCATTCCTCGCTTCTTGAGTTCTTTGGAGATTCGGTCGGATACTTCGGTTTTGACCGGGATGGTTTTGTAGGATTCGTGGTGATTGATGATTTGCTTATGATCGACAAAGGACCAAAGAAAGTGATCGAATGATCCGAATTCTTCTTGGATTTTGAGAAACACTCTGGCATTTTTTCTGGCGGATCCGATTTTCAACCTGTTGCGGATGATTCTATCATCTTGGCGCAATGATTCCAATTCGTCATCGGTCATATTCGCGACCAACTGCGGATCAAAGTGATGGAATGCGCTTCTGTATCCCTCTCTTCGTTTCAATATGGTATACCAAGAGAGTCCGGCTTGCGCCCCTTCCAAAATCAAGAATTCAAATAGGATCTTATCATCATGAACAGCTCTTCCCCATTCATGATCATGGTAATCCGCATAGAGTTCTTCTCCTGGTTTGTTTCCAAAACAGCGGAATAATTCTGTCATTTTAATTCTCCATTTCTTCCTCGATACGAAGTACCAAGGAATCACAATATGGTTTATATCCGATTTTCATATAGACGCTATTGGAAGTCGGATTGGATAAATCGGTATAAAGTGTCGCCATCGATTTTTCTTTTAATATCTCTTTGGTCACGTATTCCACCAATATGGATGCATACCCGTGATTGCGAAGATGATCGGGTGTATAAACCAAGCCTACCGTTTCACTGTTGCTTAACGGTCTGGCTCTCCCTGCCATTGAAACCAAGACTCCTTGTTCTTCTAATACGTATACTCTTTGATTGGCAATGGATTCGTGCAAAGAAGGATCGGTAATTTCTAGCGGCATAGGCGCTTCGACCAAGCGATTGAAATCATTGTACCAGAAGCGCAAGACTTCAAAATCATCTTCTGTAGCCAAGCGGCAGATTCCATCGGTTTGATACTGGGAGATGACCTCATCGCAAGAATAGATTCGTTGATTCATCTCAACTTCCATCTCCTTGTGAATCCATTCGGTGAATACCGATTGATAGACAAGGCAGACTTCTTTCTCTCCGATAATTCCTGGGTAGGAGATTTTTTTCATGTGGTTCACAAGATCATAATAAACATCTTGTTCCAGAGTATTGGCAGCTATAATCAATTTCTTTCCCGCAAGCAATCCAAGCAATATTCGATCCTCAATGACCGATGCCACAAAAACCATATTCGTTATATCCGCTCTCGATGAAATACCAATCATAAGATTGTGTTTGATTTCATCCGAAGTCAAAAACGCTCCATACTCGAGAAGAAATTCTTCACCTGTTTTGTATACTTTAATCATAAGATATCCATCACTTTCCCATTCGTATATCATCATTCTATCGGATTATATCCGATTTATCAATAGATTGATATGATATCAGACACCATTTTCCGATACAAAAAAACTGCTGTAGATGAGGGAGGTTTCCCGATTCATCGAAACAGATAGGTTATCCTTCTTGGTTTTGCTTAATCGATCTATTATTGTATTTTCACAACAAACATAGAAAAAAGAGTCGAATAATCGACTCTTTCAAATTCCTTTATCTGGAGCGTTTGTATTTCTTACGTGATACAAACTCATTCTGATTTCTTCTTGGTTTGTTGATAGGTTTGTTATCTGCCATCTGGATGGATGTCTTTTTCCCACTTAAGGTAACATTTTTCATGCCTCTCATAACGCGTTCAAACATCTGGATATCCGTACTGAAGAAACTGGACTTGTTCGAGATGGAAATATCAGAGATATGAGAATTCTTAAGACCGGTTGATTTCATGATTACCGATGCCAATTCTCTGGCAGACAATCCGTCGTCGCGTCCAACATTCAAATGGTATCTAGACTTGCCTTCCTGACTTGGTCTACGTTCCTTTTCCTGTTTCTTTGTGAAATCCTCATTGATATCTCCGGCAACAATTTCAGAATCGTCCTTCTTCTCCATCTTGTGCAACAATGCGCTGACAACATGAATCGGATCATTTCGCTGTAACAAGGTATCAGCGGTATCTAAATGAAGACTAATGTTGATGTTTTCGATGATATCTTCGATTTCTTGAATTTGTTGTTCCTTACGGACTTCAATGACTTTTTCCGGAGTCGGGATGTTGCGCTTTTTGATGTTGGATTTAGCAAATGCGATCACATCATCAAAGCGTCTGAGTTCGCGTTTGGAGACCAATGTGAACGAATGTCCTTTGTTTCCAATACGACCGGTTCTTCCGATTCTATGAACATAGTATTCCGCTTTTTCTGGAACGTCGAAATTGATTACAGCTTCAACATTTTTAATGTCAAGTCCTCGAGCTGCGACATCCGTCGCAACCAAGATATCCAAGACGCCTTCATGGAAGGAATCGAGAACATGCATTCTAGTTGTCTGTTGCAAGTCTCCATGGATCTTGTTGACATTGTATCCTTTTTTTGTGAGTTCTCTTGTTACGTCGTCGACTTTTCGTTTGGTATTACAGAATATGAGTGTGAGTTTAGGATTGTATACTTGAAGCAGTCTTGCGACTCCTTCTACTTTGTTCTTCTCGTGAATCGTGTAATAGTATTGCGTGATGTCTTTATTGGTTTCCTCACCTGTGACGACACTAACGAGTTCCGGTTCTTTCATGTACTTCTTGGTGATGTTGACTATGGCTTGTGGCATAGTAGCACTGAACATCACAGTTTGACGATTTGGATTGGATGCATCCAAGATGGTTTCTAGTTCTTCCTTAAATCCCATTTTGAGCATTTCGTCGGCTTCATCCAAAACTAAGTAGTCGATATTCTCTAAACGTACCAGCTTGCGATTGATGTGGTCGATGATCCGTCCTGGTGTTCCGACCACGACTTGTGGTTTGAATTTCAGACTTCGAATCTGTTTGGTAATGATTTCGCCACCATAAAGGGCGACTGTTTTTAAGTTGGGAAGGTATTTCCCGATATGATCAATCTCACCTTTGACCTGTACCGCAAGTTCTCTGGTCGGACAAATGATGATTGCTTGAATGTTGGAGTTGTTATAATCGAGGCGTTCCAGCATCGGCAGGGTAAACGCAGCTGTTTTCCCGGTACCGGTCTGTGAATGACCGATGATGTCTTTTCCTGCTTCAATCAAAGGGATGGTTTGTGTTTGGATTTCAGTAAATTCCTCGAATCCCATTTCAGTCAGTGATTGTTCAATTTTCTTGTTTTTGTATTGCATTTATTGGTTCCTCCTAATATATATATGTAGTCCTCAGATATACATTAGATCTCCTTCTTATTAGATTTTTATAAACGGACTATTTTATAATTGA
>JAFGQH010000049.1 GCA_016935815.1 Bacilli bacterium
TCTTTCCTTCTTTCTTTTATATTATCTTTTTTCTAATATTTCAGAAAGACCTTTTTTCATTTTACACAAAATTTGTTACACTACCTAAGATATCCAGTATAATCTGATACATAGCCCGTACCAACAATCCCAACATCTTGAGAATTGTAGGTCCAGTAATCTTTAATTCCAAAAGTATTCACATAACCAATTTCAACAACCGGCCCCAATGTACTACTGTAGTTTTCAGAATTAAACCAAATATGTCCAATAACTCCCTCATCCTGGCTTCTCAATTCTATCGTTCTATATGGAGTTGAACTATTAGTTCACCTCTGCATATTATATGTAATGTCAAACATATATGTTCCTGTATCTCCATCGGAATAAAGGACATTCGCAAAATCAATTTCTCTTGAACTGGTTATATCCAATCCTTCAGCGCGTATATCATCATAATCAACTGTGGCGAGTACTTCTTTTGCTACAATAGTGCAATCGTTTGTACAATAATTGCCTGATGAATATGTTTGCAAATATAGATGTGCATAATTTATTTTGACATCCTCGGGAATTTGACTAATGTCAAATTCAAGATAACTTCTATACGCTCGTGATCCGTTATATCCCGCTTTAATATAGCTGCCATCTGAGCTATATGTTCCGAAAACATATTTATCTCTAATAAGGTTATCGTCGCCATAATAGGTAATTGTAGGATCAATAGTAACTGGATAATGGGCATTCTTCAAAAAATCATCATTAGGATTGATTTCAATCTGATACTCATCCTTTTTGATTTGATTAACTACTAATCCAATGTCGCTGGATTCCGTGCCTTCGGAATCATACATAACCATATTGTTAAGCAGGAAGATTATTTCGTTTTCCTCATTCATAAACACAAAATCCCCGTTTGTATCTTCCACTAAAACCAGGTCTTTAAGAGTATATGTAAATGACATCGTAAAATCCTCAATATATTTCTCTAGCAATATATTTTCTTTGATTTCATTTCCGTTCAAGATATACTCAAGATTAACATTGTCTTGGACATTATTATAAACAAGTTGTTGACTGATATTTGCTAAATCTTTCAAGTTATTTGATATTTTTGCATCGTCATAATAGTTTATGTCAGATTTATCAATACCCGTTACCGTCCAACTGATTTGATAATCATTATAGTTCAGTTTGAATTTCTTGTTTTTATCAATTTCCTTAGGAAATTTAATAGAGAAACTATTGGCAGTATTTGCATAATCGTTCGTAGATTCATCATAAATCAACGAATTATCAATGTCTCTTAACTCACCATCTTGTTCATAATGAATAACGCTATTATATATTGCCATTACATAAGTTCCATCTACTCGTCTGAATGTTTTGGAATCACTAGTTCTTTTGGATATAACTTCGCTGTCTATTTCTAAACTAGAAATATCAAAATCATCATCGGATGTGGTTTTATACTTTAATACCGCATCAGCATTTGACTCAACATTCAAATCGGAAGCATCTGAATCATATGCGTAAACCATCTTGTTGCTCTGTGGAATCACACTTCCTGCAACCAAAAACAAAATCAACATGATAATTGTTACTTTTCTCATTAATTTTTCCCCCTATAATATAAATTAAAAAAAACAGATCAATAAACTGTCACTGCTCGCATTCGTAGTTGTATTAATTAATTTTCATTTGTAATACATATTCTTATATTTTTTATTTTATACCAACATTTTAATCTTGTAAAGCGACAGATTTCTATGGAAATTCATCAATTTTATGTCGCCATATATAAAAAACGTCCAAAATTGGACGTTCTATTTTGTAGGCATTTTATTAACTTTACAAAAAATATGCAGTACAATGTACAAAAACAAATCAAAATGTTTCTAATTGAGTGAATTCCAAATTCTAATTTTTCTTTATTTTTTTATAGATGATTGAATAAATGTTTTCAGGAACAAAAATACGACGAAACGCATCCATATCTTCAAATTTGAGGTTTAGGATATGATCCACATACTCATCCAGATTCACTCCTTCAGACATTGTGTTGCACAACAAATCGTGGACTCTGCTCAAGGAATCGAACACCGTGATATAGTTGCCGATGATGTTCTTCTTGTTGATATGGAAGAACTCTTCATCCAACGGTTTGTTTGCCACATTCAAAAGAATTTCCTTCATAACTTTTTGATACCGTTTCACCTTGTTTGTCTGGATGAAAATACGAAGATGTCCATAGGTTTTTTCAACCGACAATTTCGTATAGAACGATACATTCATCAATTTGATCTTTTCCAGATAATCGAAGGTCGAAGATCCCATCCCAAACACATTGGCGACGATGGAACCAAAAGCGATGTGCAAGAATTCCTTGTCGACCGACTTCATCATCTCGTCCGGAATCCGAACAGCGTAAGTGATCAAAGGTTCTGTGACATCTTCTGCGTATCTCGTCTGGTTGTGAATGCGTCTTGATTTGTGTGAGATGATCGGATTGATATGTGGAAATCTCGGCCATATCTTTTGATTGTATGGATGGTTTTGTAATAAAGTGATGATTTCTTCAGCGTTGACATTTCCCGTAATGATCAAAGTACAATTCTTCGGATGATAGAACGTCTCAAAAACGTGTTCCAGGATAGATCGATCGATCTTCCGTACATCTTTGACAGTACCCCCGACATCACTGTGGACCGAATAATCGGAATACATCATCCTCATCAATCTTTGATACATGTCATAGTGGACAGAATCATCCGACATCAAAAGCTCGTATTCGATGATCCTGCGTTCTTTCTCGATGACTTCATCAGTGATACCGCATTCGATAAAATTCCCCAGGAAGTCCGATAACAGGCTTTGGATGTGGTTTATGGTCTTGAATTGGTATGCAGTCAGACTCTTGGAGGTATAGGCGTTGATCTCGGCACCTGACTGGGCAAAGCGTTCAGGGAGATCAAATGCATTGTTATGGAACATCAGATGTTCCAAAAAATGAGCCACACCGGCTGGAATTTCCATTCTGGTATCGTCGACATCATAGAAAAGACAAGTTCCACCAAATCCAACCTGCAAGGTTACAAGCGTATTGTGAAAGTCAGGTTTTGGATGGATGGCGACTCTTAATCCAGATGATAATGTTTCTTGATAGATGAATTCATCTTGCAAAGCTTGAATCTTAACCATTTGCCTCACCACCTTTGGTCATGACATAGATGGTATCCAAAACCAGCGAATTGGCAGCTTGGATGACATCTTCTTTGGTGATCGACTCATAGAGTTTGATCCGTTCTTCCAAATTGTATCTTCGATTTTGCAAATGATAGGTCTTGATGTGTTGCATCAAATAGATCGGTTGGGAATCATAGATGGAATATAGAGAAGTAAGCGCATTGTTCTTCGCTTGCTGGAACAAGGCATCGGAAAATTCTCCGTTTTGGATCTGCTTCAACCCGGATTTGACTTTTTCAATCACTTCTTCTTCATGATCGAAATCGGTCAATACCGGGACGACGATGGTCTGTTCATCCGGTATGTAATGGGAATACACGAAATAGGCAAGGTTGCTTCTCTCACGGATATCCATGAATAGAATCGATTGGTCGAATCCACCGAAGATATCATTGAATACTGACATCGCCGGATGCATATCGCTATAATATTCGATATCGGTTTCATAGCCGATATAGATTCTCGCTTGTTTGACGTTCGAGGTTTCTCGAACCATCTTTGGTGCTTTAATTTTTTTTGTCGGGTAGATCCGATTTTCCACAGGTATCGGTTGGGATTGGATTTGTTTTGACAGATGGGTTTGGATAATCTCATCGAATTTCGATTCATCGAATTTACCGGTCACAAACAAGGAAACACGGTTTTGATCCAAAAGATCGAAATAGACTTTTGTCAAAGAATCCAATGTGACTTCTTTCAAACGATCGTTATCTGGAAAATTGTATTGCAGATTCGGTTTGTCCGAGTAATATTCTTTGGCAAATTGATAGTAAGCAAACATGTCTTTGTCCGATTTCAGGATATTGAAGGACTGTTTGGCTTCATCGATACTGTCCTGATACACTTTTCTTGTGAGTTTCCCTTCTCGCATCTTCGGATCGGTGATGATCTCATTCAAGAAAATGAATGCTTTCTCAGAAAGAGAATCCTCGCCTTTGATATAGATCTCGTTCGGATAGGTCACCACGAACTGGTTGACGATATTCGCACCGATCGTGGTGGCACTGGAGAACGCATCCAGTCCGTAAAGACTCGACAAATAACGATATTTCTTCACGAAGGTTGGATACTTCTTCATGTTATCCACCAGGATATCGCTCAGGAAGTAATACTCATTGATGTGGTTTGTTCCGCTCGGATGGACAAAAACAAACGACCAAGTGATCGTTTTGAATTTGTCTGATTTGATGTAATAGACATCAATGCCTTTGATGTTCTTTTTGATTGGTTGATCCATGTTCACCTCAGAAAAAAAGGGAGTGACTCCCTATTTATTCCGCTAATTCCAATGCGATTTTCATCATGTTGGTAAAAGCTGTCTGACGTTCTTCTGCCGTCGTCACTTCATGAGTGACCAAAGAGTCGGAGACAGTCAATAAACAAGCTGCGTTCTTACCAAGCACTCTTGCGTTGTTGAATAAAGCGAAGGATTCCATTTCCACTCCGATGCAACCTTGTTCGTTGAAGAGTGCTTGGAAATCCGGGTTCTCGCGATAGAACACATCGGAAGAATGGATTCTTCCAGTATGCAATTCGATGTCGAGATTTTTGGCGATGCCTTTCAATGTTTCATTTAATGCAGGTGTGGATGGAAGGACCTTGCTTGACTCATTGCTTTGCACTTGGGCATAGGATGATTCGGAATAGGCTTCTTCCACAAGTACGGTGTCATACAGATTCAAATCCGGAGAATAGGATCCGCAGGATCCGATTCTTACGATGGTGTTGACTCCGAAGAATTTGTAGAGTTCATAGGAATAGATTCCGATGGAAGGCATTCCCATACCGCTACCCATGACGGAGATTCTTCTACCGTGATAGGTTCCGGTGAATCCGAACATGTTGCGGACTTCATTGAATTGGACGACATCCTCTAAGAATGTGTCCGCAATGTACTTTGCACGCAATGGATCCCCTGGCATCAAAACGATGGAGGCGATTGCGCCATCTGGTGCGTTGATATGTGGTGTATTCATGACTTGGCTCCTTTTTTGGTTTCTTCGATACGATCGATCAATTCCTTGATGTAGACAATCGAGAAATTATAATCGGTCTCCATCAATGTGGCTGTATATGTCACGTACCTGGATTGTTTTTCGATTTGATAGGCATCCAAGACCAAATCCTTTCCGGCTTTGATCGTGATGCTCTCTTGTGGCTTATTTCCGGATTTGTATTGATTGAAGGCTTCCATATAGAGTTCGCCGTTGTCAAAATACAATGCCGCTTTTTTGAGAATCATTCCCTGGCTTGTCTTGGAAAACATCGGAATATAGGTTTCTATTCTTGGTTTCTTTTCCAACATGTAGGCGTGATAAGTATGCATCACTCGTTTCGAGTATTTCGTCACGAAATAATCTCGGAACAAGCTATATAGGAAAGAAACCCCGATGACCAATAACCAATACATCCATTCCACCGTTCCCATGAAAGCGAACAGGAAGATGATGATGATCAAGGCGCTGATCAGCGCTAATGTGACGACTCGCAACAAATTGAATTTCGCTACGAGTTTTTCGGTTTGTTCAAATACTTGTGATTGAAGTTTCTTCATTAATATCCGTTTCCTTCCTCACCCAGCATGATTTTGACAGCGCTAGAGGTCCCGATACGAGTCGCTCCGGCTTTGATCATTGCGTCCAAATCTTCTTTTGTACATTCGGTGCAAACAACTTTGATTTCTTTTCCACCGAGGTTCTTCTTAATGGCTCTGATGACTTTCGCAGTCGAACCGGAAGGATCAAACTCGGTTGATATATGGATGAATTCAGCTTCCGTTTTCGCAACGATTTCCGCTGCTTTCTTGATTTCGTCATCCGTTAGCATACCAATTTCGATGACGGCTTTTACCGAATGACCCATCGCTGCTTTATGGACTTCATTGATTTCGTTTTCGATATAGGCGTAATCGCCTTCTTTGAATTTGCCGATATTGATGACCATCTCGATCTCGTCAGCGCCATTGCTGACGGCATTCAAAGTTTCAAAAACCTTGGTTTCTTGTGTATTGGCACCCAATGGGTAGCCAATCATCGTGCTAACCAGTACATCGGATTCTCCTAGTGCATCGCTGCAGTACTTGACTTGGGATGGATTCACGCATACTGACTTGAAATGAAATTTCTTCGCTTCTTTGATGAGTTGATCCATCTCCGTTTTTGTTCCTATTGCTTTTAGATAGGTATGATCAATCAATTTGTTTTGTTCCATAATATCCTCCGATGATTTCTTTTGTCCGGTTTTCGATAGAATAATTATACCTTTTTTTAGGTCGTTTTGCAAACATTATAAGTCATTAATATGCGCATATTGTGTGGTTGTAAATACAATCCATTTTTTGTGCAATTATCACATTTATCATGGGTAAAAATGTTATAATGTGAAGTGTAAGGAGTGGTAATGTGAAAAAATGTTTAATTGTCGTAGATTTTCAAAACGATTTTATCGATGGTGCTTTGGGTTTTGATGGAGCCATCGACATCAAAAACAATATTGTGAAAAAAGTCGAACGATTCCATCGTGAGAAACAGGATGTTTTATTCACTTTGGATACACATACAGATGCATATCTGAAATCAGAGGAAGGACAGAATCTTCCTGTGATCCATTGCGTCAAAGGAACCTTTGGACATCTTTTGCAACAGGATGTCAAAGACGCGACGAAAGAAAAGGATCTCTTTTTTGAAAAACCGACCTTTCCATCTTTGGAACTGGGTAACTATTTGTTGGACAAAGACTACGATGAAATCGAACTCTGTGGTCTTGTCTCCAATATCTGTGTCATCAGCAATGCCGTCATCGCCAAAGCGGCACAACCGAATGCCCATATCGTAGTCGATGCATTGGCGACTGCTTCATTTGACAAAGAATTGCATGAGAAAGCCTTGGATGTGATGGAGGGACTTCACATCGAAGTGAGAAACCGATGAGGCAAGGAAATTTGAGTATGCTGATCGATTTCTATGAATTGACCATGGCGAATGCCTATTTTCTAGAAAACAGAACAGATGAGGTCGCATTTTTCGATCTCTTTTTCCGACACGTTCCAGATGATGGCGGATATGCCATCTTTGCTGGTTTGGAGACGATCATCGATTATATTGAAACATTGTCGTTTGATGATGACGATATTGAGTTTCTGGCACAAAAACAGATATTTGATCTTGGATTTCTGGATTACTTGAGACAGTTCAAATTCACTGGAGATATCTTTTCCTTCTTGGAAGGCAGTGTCGTTTTTCCGAACGAACCGATCCTGACGGTTCAGGCAAATATCATCGAAGCGCAAATCCTTGAGACATTTTTGTTGCAAGCGGTAAATCATGAGAGTTTGATCGCAACGAAAGCGACGAGAATGAAGTACGCAGCCAAGGATAGAATCATCTTGGAAATGGGGGCAAGACGCGCTCATGGTGCCACATCTTCCAACCTGGGAGCGAGAGCTGCCTATATCGGAGGGATAGACGGTACTAGCAATGTTCTTGCGGATCAACTCTATGGTGTTCCATCCGGTGGAACTATGGCTCATTCTTTCATTCAGCTGTTTGACAGCGAATATGATGCATTTGCTGCCTATGCGAAACACTACCCTGACAACTGCACGTTCTTGGTTGATACTTATGATACTTTGAAAAGTGGTGTTCCAAACGCGATCAAAGTAATCAAGAAAGTTTTATTACCAACAGGTGCCAAGAATTTCTCTATCCGGATCGATTCCGGAGATCTCACCTATCTAGCCAAACAGGCAAGAAAGATGTTAGACGATGCTGGCCTCAATCAGTGCAAGATCGTCGTTTCCAACTCGTTGGACGAGTATCTGATTCAAACCTTGCTGCAACAAGGTGCACCAATCGACTTGTTCGGTGTCGGAGAACGACTCATTACAGCCAAGAGTGACCCGGTATTAGGATGTGTGTACAAACTTGTCGCTGTAAACAAGGATGGAAACATCGATCCTAAAATCAAAATCAGTGATAATGTGGAAAAAATCACGACTCCACATTATAAGACCGTCTATCGCATCTATGATGACTCCAATCATGCCGAAGCCGATTTGATAACCGTATACGACGAGACCATCGATGTCCAAGAACCTCTCACTCTATTCGACCCTCACGATACTTGGAAAACAAAAACCTACAACAAATACAAAATAAAAGAAATGCATGTACCAATCTACAACAATGGTGAGCTGATCTATCAGAAACCTTCTTTGAATGAAATCAGAAAACATACACAAACCGAATTGTCAACTTTATGGGCTGAAGTCAGACGTTTTGAACATCCACATCACTATTATGTCGATTTATCAAAACGACTTTGGGTCATCAAACAAGAGATGATCGAGCAGAATAATCGATAATTAAAAGGAGCGAATATTCTCGCTCCTTTTATCAAATAAGGTTCCATTGCTCTTTTTTGAGTCGGAATAATTTTGCTTTTTTAATTTCTTTGGATTCCAAAATATCCAACCTCAACAGTGTATTTAATAGATTTAAGTACTGGGTTTTGCTGTAATCAGCATTCGTGTAATCACGATAATCTTTCCAATCGAAGTATCCAGGATCAGAATCATTCATGGACAAAACGTACTTCAAAGCGATTTCAACAGAACGTTGAATCACTTCACCGTTCGTTTTGAACATTTCAAGCAATTGATAGTAATTGATATAGACTTTGGAAAACTGTAAGATGATATTTGACATATACTCTAAAAAGTATGTAATGTCATTGTTCATATTTCTGGAATTCGAAATAGAAGTATAATATCCATTTTTGTTGATTTTGTTGTTGACGCCTTCACTAACAAGCAAAAGGCTCAAGGACGGAGCGAATCGAATGTTGTACCAGAAGGATAACACCCTAGCCATTCTACCGTTGTAATCAAAATAAGGATGCAAGTAAATCATGTAGAAGTGTATGATATGCGATGCGACCAAATGTTCCGAATGTGTTTTTGGAAGATGAATGTACTCGATAAGTTGACGCATGGACTTGGAAAGTTGTTTCCAATCTATACCACGATCAACAATAGCATTCGCTGCATCCACGATGTGAACAACATCATGTCGATAATAGTTTCCAGGAAGTAGTTGATTCCCTGAATCAAGGCATTGTTTCGACAATATTTGATACAAAGTATATATATTGTTTTCTGTAATTTCTTTATCTTTTACATATTCATATGCCAAAATCATATTTTTTATGATAATGTCATTCTTGTCTTTTAGTTGTTCATAATCAGTTTGATTGATTCGTTCAATCGCAGCTCTTGTGCTTCTGACTCCTTCAATTGATAGACTCGATTCGATTTCAGAAAACACAAATTTGTTCATCATCTCGGAATCTCGAAAATCCGAGAATTCGTCTAGCGAAGAATTTCGTATCAAATCGTGGCTCCCGGAAAAGTGCGATAGAATTTCTGGATTATTCCAATATAGTATTGGTGTTCCATATTCTCCCAGCAATGGTAGCTTGATAAAGTCATTATCGATTTCTTTCTGTTGTTTGATAGATAAGATATCCTCCCTCGTAAATGAATATTTATACATCAATTCTGAATAGGAAGGATAGTGGTCAATTTCACTGCATACCATTTTAAAACGATTATAATCCCCCATAATATCACCTCGATTATAGTTTACAATATTGTTGACAATATGTCAACGATTATGTTGACAATAATATTGCCAATACTGTTAACGATAAACAAATCAATCTATTGACAATCAATAAAAAGACCTGAATGGACATGCCATCAGGTCTTTGTTTTTTTTTCGATTACTTCAGCACTTCTGCACAGCGAGGACAGATGCCGTCTTCATTGGTTTCAGGAACCACTTGCCAACAACGGTCACACGTTACGCCAGGCGCTTCATGGACATCGATGGAGACATCGTTTCCTTTGTATTTTCCAAATCCGTCTTTTAGGACGTCGAGTTTCGACACGATGAAGATTTGAGCTAGATTCACATGGAGAGATTCCAGAAGATCAGCGACTTTACCCTTTGGATAAAGAATCAGATGTGCATTCAGACTCTTACCGATGATCTTTTCATTTCTAGCATCCTCCAATGCTTTCAAGACATCTTCTCGCAAGGTTTGGAAATCATCGTACATCGTTTCCAATTTTGTGTCCAGCACTTCCACTTTTGGCATATCCAGTAAATATGCATCTTTTTCTGTCGCTGTAGGGATATGAGAATATGCTTCTGACATCGTATGCGGAATGATTGGCAACATCAAACGAATTACAGTATCCAGGATTTTGTAGATTACCGTTTGGATTTGACGTCTTGCCAAAGAATCCGCTTTTTCGATATATAAGACATCTTTTGCAGGATCCAAATAGAAAGACGATGCGAAGGTCACGAAATTGGTTACCTTGCGGTATACGACATCAAAACGGAACTCTTCATAGGCTTCCAAAACCTCTTTGATGAGGTTGTTGTTTTTGATCAGTACATAGCGATCGACTTCACCGAGTTGATCAAATGGTACTTTGTCTTTTGCATCATCGTAGTCATAAATGTTTCCAAGCAAGAATTTGATCGTGTTTCGAATCTTACGATAGGATTCTGACACTTGTTTGATCAAGTTGTCAGACAATCTGACATCTGCTTGATAATCCACGGAAGAAACCCACAAACGGAAAATATCCGCTCCCAAGGTATTCGATACCTTGTTTGGATCCACGACGTTACCTAACGATTTGGACATCTTGCGTCCGATATCATCCAGCACGAATCCATGAGACACCAAAGTCTTGTAAGGTGCTTGCTTCTTTGTGGCGATCCCTGTGATCAAACTGGAATTGAACCAACCTCGATATTGGTCGGATCCTTCCAAATACAGATCTGCCGGGTAAGTTTGACCACGTTCGATCAAAGCCCCGTGATGGGATGAACCCGAATCAAACCAGACATCCATAATGTCGGTTTCCTTGCGGAAAATTCCATTCGGTGAATCCGGATGGGTATACCCTTCCGGCAATAATTCTTTGGCATCCTTACGGAACCAGGCATTGGATCCTTCTTTTTCAAAGATGGTTGCAATGTGTTCGATCACTTCGGAATCCAATACTGCGGTATCTTTTTCGGTATAAAATGCAGGGATCGGTACACCCCATACGCGTTGACGGGAAATACACCATGAGCCTCTATCTTTGATCATATTGGATAATCTGACATCTCCCCAAGACGGATACCACTTCACTGTCTGGATCGCTTGCAGGATATCATCTTTCAAATCATCGATATTGGCAAACCACTGTGCTGTGGCACGGAAGATAACCGGTTTACCGGTTCTCCAGTCGTGCGGATAACTATGGGTGATATCAAATCTGCCAAGTAAGACACCAAGTTCATCCAAGGCCTTGATGACTTCACCATTGCAGTCCTCCACGAAGAGGCCTGCGAAGCGTTCTCCGGCATCTTTGGTCATGCAACCTTGTTCGTCGACAGGGCAATAGATATCGAGATTGTATTTTTGCCCGACCAAGAAGTCTTCTTCCCCATGTCCTGGAGCGGTGTGGACCAATCCGGTACCGTCTTCCAACGTGACATGGTCCCCAAGAATGATTGGAGATACACGGTCATATAATGGATGTTTGTATGTCATGTGTTCCAGTTCCCAACCGAACACGTTTTGCAATACTTTCACGTCTTTCCAATCGAAAATCTCTGTTAGGGCATCTACTCTGGATTTACCGAGCAGATATTTTTGGTCGGATGCTTCAATCACGACGTATTCGATTTCCGGACCGACAGCGATCGCTAGGTTCGCTGGAATCGTCCATGGAGTAGTGGTCCAAATCAGGAAGTTGGTGTTCTTCGGTAATTTTCCTTGTGTATCCACAGAAGGCATCGCTACATAGATCGACGGAGAAACATGATCGTGGTATTCGATTTCTGCTTCTGCCAGTGCGGTTTCACTGGACGGAGACCAGTAGACAGGTTTCAAACCTTTGTAGATCAATCCTTGTTCGACCATCTTTCCGAAGACTCGGATTTGTGCGGCTTCAAAGGATTCTTGCAAAGTGAGATATGGTTTGAACCATTCACCTAAAACACCCAAGCGTCGGAACTGCTGACGTTGGATATCGACTTGTTCCAAAGCGAATTCGCGGCATAGCTCACGAAAATCCGCGACGCTCATGGCTTTGCGGTTGACTTTCTTCACTTTGGTGAGGTTGTTCTCGATCGGCAGACCGTGTGTATCCCAGCCAGGGATATACGGCGCTTTGAATCCTGACATATTCTTGAAACGCAAGACGAAATCTTTGAGAATTTTGTTCATTGCGGTTCCGGCATGGATCGATCCATTCGCGTACGGTGGACCGTCATGCAAAATATACGAAGGTCTACCTTCGTTTTTCTTCATCACCAGATTGTACAGGTCCATCTCTTCCCATTTCGCTTGGAAATTTGGTTCATTCTGTCCGAGATTCCCACGCATCGGGAAATCTGTCACTGGCATGTTCAGTGTGTCTTTATAGTTTTTCTTTTCCATGTGTTGCCTCCTAATAAATAAAAAAATCGTCCCAAAAAGGACGACTGTGCCGCGGTACCACCTTTATTCCGGAACAATCCGGCTCTTGGTTCCAGTTAACGCCTGGTGACGGGACCGCCTACTTGCTTCAACAATCCACTCCAAGGTGATAACTCCATCTTCTTCCACCCCGTTTTCACCAACCACGGGCTCTCTTGTTTTCCAAAGATGTCGTCTTGTCCTCTTCCATGATTTATATTCTCTCAAATTATACACAATCCGTGCTAGTTTTTCAAGATAAATAAATATTAATTATATTACATTAAGTATGTTCGCATCAAAAGTGTCACCACATACAGCAATAGAATCCCGATCGTTCCTCCGAAATCCATCATTCCGACGATCAATTTTCCTCGGAAGATGTTCAGATACGGATCAACGACCGTTCCCAATATGCGTGCGAATTTGGATGTGATCAGTGGTGTCCATGACAACAAGATGTAAACAAACATGATGAACATGTACACATTCAAAAAATTATAGATGATGGTGAGTAATAATTGCAATATCATTTAAAACACTCATTTCTTTTTGTAATCGTTGATGAATTTGGTCAGGGTTGGTCCGATAAGGTCTGATTTTTGAGCCATCAGATAGATCTTGTCTTGGATCTTGACGATTTCTCCATCGCAAGCATACAAGACACCGGATAGAAACATCAAGACTTCATTGGCCTCGGAAATCAAGCAGTCCGTGAAATTCAAGACGATCGGATAGCGGTGCATGATTCTCTCTGCATACTCATAGATGCTTTTGGAATCGGTCACGCGGTAGAATTTCAAATCGTCGAAATCCACGTTTGTCGCTTCGATTTTGTTATTCTTTGAAAACAAACCCATAATCATTCCTCGTTTCTGAAGAGGATACTACCCAAACGTAGATGGGTCGCACCTTGTCTGATTGCGATCTTATAATCATTTGACATTCCCATTGAGAGACTGTCGAGATCCCAATCCAATTCCTTGTTTATTTGGTCTTTCAACTCGGATAAGAGATGAAATTGATTTTCGATGATGATTTCATCATCGGTCAGGGAAGCCATCCCCATTAAACCCACTATATGTATTGTATCATAGTTTTGCATTTTTGCACAAAAATCGACCACTTCACTTGGGTCAAGACCGTATTTCGATGCTTCGCCCGAGATATTGACTTCGACAAAGCATTTGATTGGCAGATTTCGGTGTTTTTGAATTTCCTCTGCCAAAGACAAACGATCCAAAGAATGCAAGTAATCGATCTTGTCGATCACTTGTTTCACTTTCTTGGATTGCAAGTGTCCGATGAAATGCCAGGTGATGTCAAGATCATGAAGCACTTCATACTTTTCCAGAAATGCCTGAACCCGGTTTTCGCCGATATTTGAAATCCCCAGTTCGACAAGCTCGGAAATATCTTCCACTCCTCCGTATTTGGTCGCAGCGACGACCGTGCACGATCGGGTTTCGTCCAGTATTTGGGTGACACTTTCCTTGTTTATCATAATAACACTCCTTTAGTTTTTCTTGCGGTTCGCAAAGAAGATGAACGATGATGCAAGCATCAGATAAATCGCTAATACGATGTTTAAAAACGGATTTTCCGATACAAATGCGATGATGATGAATATGGCGATAACGTGAATGGCATAAACAGAAAACAAAATGATTTGTTTCTTACTCACTTCGACTCACCTTGTTTCGAAGTTCGCGCAAGCCATACTCGGTTTGGTTTCCGTATTTCAGCGGTGTAATGGAAATATACCCGTTTCGAATCGCGTGGATATCGGTTTCCTCTTCCGGTTCGTATTCCAGATGTCTTCGTTTGGCGACATAATAATCGCCTTCTTTGACATAATAGTATTCCGTTGGTCGGAATCCAAGATCGGTAATGCGTATTCCTTTGGTCTTCTTGATCGTTTTGCGTATGAAATTGACATTCAACACATACTTAGAGGATAACAGGTCTTTGTTCAAGATGAAATTCATGACATAGTCCAAATCCTTCTTGGCATGAGAGAAATCATCCCAATCGGAAGAGAATGCGATTGCCGGGATTCCCGCTTTGATCGCTTCCATCGCCGCACCAATGGTTCCGGAATAGGTGGTGTCTGTTGAGACGTTGAAGCCATTGTTGATTCCGGAGATCACGACATCCGGTCGGATGTTCAAAGCATAAAGAGCCATTACCACGGCGTCGGCAGGTGTTCCGGTAACAGAATAGAGATTTTCTTCATGTTGAATCACTTGAAGCTTATCGTGAAATGCTCTAGACATGGAGGTTCCGGACATATGGTGATGCGGAGCGACCATGATAACATCGCCGTATTTTTTCAGTTTATCGAATAGGATCTTGATTCCTTCGGCGTTGTAGCCGTCGTCATTCGTCAGTAGAATTTTCATAGACGGATCCTGTTCTTCAATTCTTTGTTCTCTTTGTACATCAACAAGACTCGACCGATGGAATAGACAACTAAAACACCAAACTGCAACAACTGTTCGGTGATTTCCTCGAAACTGTCCGGACAACTCTTAAGGACGGACACGCGTCCGACTTCATATTTTTTGAGATTATCCAAGATGTTTTGAATCGTATTGGGAGTCAGTCCGGCTTGACCGATTTGAAACATAATCGGTCGATTATTGGCCAAACGACGCAACTCGGCTTTTTGTTTTCCTGTGTAGTTCATAAATGTTCTCCTTTATTAGAATAGCGGCAGCAAGATCAGCATGCTGACGGAATAATAGATCGATAAGGTTATTATATCAGAAACCGTTGAAATAAACGGTCCGGATGCAACTGCCGGGTCGATGTGAAATTTTGTCATCAGAAGCGGAATCAATGCACCAAGAGTGGTAGAAATCGACAAAGCAATGAAGATAGACCCTGAAGTAACACCTGCATAAGTATAATCCAAACTGGCAATCGCACCTTTGGAAATCAAAGTTGTAATCAATATCATTCCAAAAATCAATGATCCCAAAATGAATCCCTGAGAGATCCCGGTTCTCATCTCACGATAGAGATGATATCGAATCTGTTTCTTATCGATATCTTCGTTTTTCGTCAGGTAACGAATCATTACAGCGAGGCTTTGGGTTCCGGTATTACCTGCCATACCCAAGATGAGTGGCAGATATACGGCGAGTCTGGATCCAAGCAATGCTCCATCGTTGATATCGAGATGATGTTCAAACAAAGACAGAATGATGGAAGTTACCATGGATAGTGCCAAAAGAATGGACAACCATGGCAATCTCGTCTTGACAGAATTCTTCAAATTCGATTTCTCGATATCAATATCCGTATCTGCGATTGCGGCGAATTTCGTATAGTCTTCTTCTTCGGAAGTCGCGATGATATCCATCAAGTCATCATGGGTGATGATTCCTTGGATCTCATCTTGGTCATTTACGATCGGGATGGAAGATTCATTGGTCTCTTGCATCATTTGAGCAACAGTTTCCTTGTTTTCCAAAGGCAAAGCTTTCGGAACCCGCGTCTCCATGATATCTTCGATTCGTTCTTCGGCTCTGGCGACGATCAGATCTTTTAGTTTCAGATAGCCAATCAATTTCCTGTTCTCGGTAACATAAAGAATCGAAATATAGTCGACCTCATGTGCTTCCTGAGTCACATGAACCATCGCTTGCTTCACGGTGAAATGGACATCCACGGTAAGATAACTGTCGGACATGAACGCACCGATCTCGTTTTCCGTATATGCCATGATTTTCTTGATTTCTTTGCGTTTTGATGCTTTGATCTTATTGAGAAGACGAAGTCCTTCTTTGTTCAAATACTTCAATAAGTCGACAGCGTCATCCAAGTCCATGTTTTCCAGGATTCGAACGATCCGATCCTCAGAAAGGTATTGGATGATTTCTTCGGCTTCCTCTTCATCAAGGTATTCAAATATGGAGGCGGACAGATCGGAACTGATCGCACGGAAGAACGGTTGAATGACTTCCGGTTCGAGTTCGATCACGACACGGGAGATATCATAGAGATGGTATTCTTCCAGTTCGGACTCCAGATTCGGTTGATTTGCGAGAATCAATTCTTTGATCTCAGATTGAAATTCTCTTTGTTCTTCATTCATGTTTTCCATGGTCCATCCTCCTTATATAATAGATTTAGGTTATTAA
>JAFGQH010000050.1 GCA_016935815.1 Bacilli bacterium
ACTTCATATATTCCTCTCTTATATTATATATATAGGATTCTTCCTTAACATATGTTTCTAAAGTTTGATACAAGTCCATCAATTGGTAACGGTGGAATGATTTTTGTTTTTTTAGGAATAAGCGACCAAGTTCCAAAAAGAAGTGAAAGGGAGAAGTATGATTTTCTGTTAGCTTCTGAATGGTTTCTTTCAGGAATGGTTTGTTCCAATAGATATTCAAGGATTCTTCTACAATATGGATAGTTTCCAATTCTTCTTTGGAGATATAGTTATTCGATATTAGCTCATATGGAGCATTTTGAGATGCTATGTATCCGTGCGTTGTTTGTTGGTAATATAGTTTTGTTCCTTTTAGCAATTTTAGAAATCCTAGTTGAAGCTCATCTCCATATACGGAGAAGACGTCATTAAAGGTTTTGATAAAACTATTGAGGTCTTCATATGGAAGCCCAGCTATCAAGTCCAGATGCAATGTCAGATTTCCTTGCTTTAATCTTCTTATATTATTTAGAAGTAAAGTTGAATCCTGTCTCCGGTCCACTGCTTGATTGACAGTATCATTGGTTGATTGGATACCGATTTCAAATCGAATTCTGTCTTTTGGACAGGTATCGTTGAGAAAATCGATGAAGGAAATGGATAAGAGATCGGCATTGACCTCGAATTGAAATATCGCTTCTTTGAAAGAATCTGTTGAGATGTATTGAATCAATTCTTTCGCAATGTCTTCTTTTATGTTAAACGTTCTATCTAAGAACTTAAAGGTTCTAGATCCTTTATTATATAGATCAAGTAACTGCAATTGAATTCGTTCTAGATTGAAATAGCGAACTGGCTTTTCCAAAGAAGCGAGACAATATGAACATCGAAATGGACAACCTCTTGATAGTTCTACATAAGCGATTTTATGCAAATAATCAAATCCAGATTCGATTTCAGGCAATTGAATCAATGACACATCTGGTGCACTTTCAAATTTGCCATATTGGATTTTGTTCTCTTGACGAAAGATTAGATTTGGGACGGATTCTAAATCATTATTCTCATTAAATGCATGTAATAATGAGTTGAATCCAACCTCGCCCTCTTTCGTGATGATATAGTCCACTTCGTATTTGTCGAAGTAATCATCATATTCATAGCTGACTTCTGGTCCACCAAGTAGTATTTTCATTTCCTTCTTTTTGTTTCTTAAACTGGTTAGGAGCATCTTGATGATTTCAACATTCCAGATATACACACTAAATCCGATTAGATCCGGGTTGAACGCAAGGATCTTATCAAGAATGATGTCGAGATTGTCTTTGATTGTAAATTCAAATATTTCCACAGCGAAATCGCAATTCGCTTTCAGATAGCGAACTGCCATATTTGGATGGATATATTTGGAGTTGATTGCGACTAGCAATGTCTTCATATTGTTACCTCAGATTCTATTGTAACAGATTATTACAGATAATAAAATTGTTAGTTGTATGTTATACTAGTAGTGGTGATTATCATGAATCGATTCAACTTAATTTCGGAATACAAACCGAAGGGCGACCAACCGAACGCTATCAAGGAACTCATTGAAAATCTGAATAGCGGCTATAAGGAACAAGTTCTTTTAGGCGCAACCGGAACCGGAAAAACATATACGATTGCCAACGTTATCAACGAAGTCAATCGACCGGTTCTTGTTTTGGCTCACAATAAGACGCTTGCTGGACAATTGTACTCTGAATTGAAAACTCTATTTCCAGAGAACCGCGTCGAATACTTCATATCCTATTACGATTATTATCAACCGGAGGCATATATTCCTGGAGCCGATATCTATATTGAAAAAGATTCGAAGATCAATGATGAAATCGATGAAATGAGGCATGCAGCTACTTCTAGCTTGTTTGAACGCCGGGATGTCATTATAGTTGCATCGGTATCCTGTATTTATGGAATTGGAGATCCCGAAACATATCAAGCGGGGATGGTCACACTTAGAAGAAATGACAATATGAATCGAGACGACCTATTGAATCGCCTTGTCGAAATCCTTTATGTCAGAAACGACATCGACTTTGTCCGAGGAAGTTTTCGAGTCCGTGGAGACGTTGTAGAAATATTACCCCCATATAATAAAACCAAAGGGATTCGGGTGGAATTTGAATTTGATCAGATTTCAAGAGTCCGGGAATTTAATATTGTTACAGGCGAAATATACCAAGATTTTGAAGTTCTGTCTTTATTCCCGGCTTCTCATTTTTTAACAGAGTCCTCGAAGATGGAAGAAGCGTTGAAACGTATCAAATCTGAATTGATTGAGCGTATCCGTTTCTTTAAAGAGAACAATCGTTTGTTAGAAGCGGAAAGAATTGAACAGCGTACCATGTATGATCTGGAATTGCTTCGCGAAATGGGAAGTTGCGCAGGTGTGGAGAACTACTCACGTCATCTTGCATTAAGAGCAGAAGGGGAAACTCCGTCAGTCCTGATTGATTTCTTCCCGGATGATTTCTTAATGATCATTGATGAATCTCATGTTACACTTCCTCAAGTCAGGGGAATGTACAATGGCGATAGGTCAAGAAAACAATCATTGGTTGACTATGGGTTTCGTTTACCAAGCGCATTGGATAACCGCCCATTGAATTTTAAAGAATTCAATGAGAAGATCAACCAAGTAATCTACGTCTCAGCTACTCCGGGAGATTATGAGTTAGGAAGAACCGACAAAGTAGTGGAACAAATCATTCGACCTACTGGTTTGTTGGATCCAGAAGTATTTGTTCGGGATTCATTGCATCAAATTGATGATTTGCTTATAGAAATCGATAAAACAATCAAGCGAAACGAAAGAGTGTTGATAACCACATTAACAATCAAAATGAGTGAAGACTTGACGGATTATCTGAAGGGTCTTGGTTATAAGGTCAGTTATTTGCATTCCAAAGTCAAGTCATTGGAACGTATGGATCTCATCCGCAAATTAAGACTTGGTGAATTTGACATCCTCGTGGGAATCAATTTGTTGAGAGAAGGATTGGATTTACCCGAGGTATCCCTGATCGCGATTTTGGATGCAGATAAAGAAGGATTCTTGCGAAGTGAAAAATCTTTAATTCAAACAATTGGTAGAGCCGCAAGGAACGTGAATGGTAAAGTCATTATGTATGCATCCAAGATCACAGACTCAATGCAAAAGGCAATTGATGAAACCTACAGGCGAAGAAGCATGCAGGATGAGTATAACAAAAAGAATCACATTACGCCAAAAACAATTCTGAAAGAAGTGCATGATCGCATTTCAATTAAGACGGATAAGAATGTTGAAGAAAATGATTTCAACAAATTATCTAAGAATGAGATTCTTAAGAATATTGATTTACTAGAAAAACAAATGTTCGTTTACGCAAAAGAACTTGATTTTGAAAAAGCTG
>JAFGQH010000051.1 GCA_016935815.1 Bacilli bacterium
CCAAATCTCTGCCTTCCTATTTACATAGGCTTTAATATATTATCAAATTTCTGTTTTGAATGCAAGGATTTTTTTCTTGATTTTATGATTTTCTTTATAAGCCAGAAAAAAATCATGAATTTACATTGAAATCCATGATTATTTGCATTATATCTTCGTTAAAATGCCTCGAGTTGGTATCTGCGTAATCTACCATTACTATTGGTAATTCTGACAACAGGTCCACGAAGTCCGGTTGCGATATCAAGTAGTCGTTAAACGCTTTTGCTCGATTGATAAGGGACCATGATCCGATCGCTTTCACTATCCCTCCACCTGTCATCTGCATAGTGGTAACTCCTTGCATGATTCGAAAGCGATTGTAGAAATCTCCTGTTTGAATCGCTGCTGCTTCGGCTTTCAGAAAATCATATACATACTCAAAGTTGTCAGAGTCAGCCCATTCCGATCGAACGGCGGTATCATATTGTAATATATCCCATAATGAGTTTGCGAATTTAGATGTGATGACAACCTTTGATTCCGTTTTAGCGTTTGTCAACGCCCCATAAGTTAGAATTGAAAGGTCTGGATTCAGGGGGGCATAATCCAAGATTCCCGAATCAAATAGCATTTTGTGGAAAACATTGTAATCATCGGTGCTATTATAATCCAATCCACTGATATGCTGAAAATCTAGGATTAACACTTCGCCTGTATTTGCATCTAGAAAATCAATGATTTCTTGTAAAATAGGTAAGAAATCAGTGGAGATATAATTGTGTTTTGTATACCAATTCCCATCATCGTAAGTTAAGCGTATATCAAAATATCTTACACCAGCTTTTAAAAGCTCTGAGGCAGTAGACATCTGGGTTCTTGACTGCCTTACAATAAACCCTTTGACCAAGACACCTGTAGCCCCTTGCATAATGCTATTGGTTTCATACGGATCCAAAGGGCTGGCAATATCAATATCGTATGAGAAAGCGTCATGAGCACCTAACATTGCGATATCAACGATCCTCTCATTGCCAGATAAAGTCTCTGACATCCAATTGCTATAGTCAGTGTCCGTGGTATTGTTTATAACTGTGAATAGAGGTAAATTCAATATCAAAAAAAACAATATCACCGACAAGAGAAAAATTAATAGTCTTTTTGCGATTCGTATGCTAATGGGTTTCTTCATCTTTGCCTACCTCCCAAAAATCATGCAACATGTCTTTGATATCTTCTATCCGGTTACATCGCTCTAAATTCTTCCAGTTTTCCGGATACAAACTTAAATATTTTCTGGTCGTAAATCGATCATCAAACAGGATTGCAATTCCTCTGTCTGTCTCGGTTCGAATGACCCTTCCGACTGCTTGGATTACTTTATTTAAACCCGGATAAGTATAAGCATAATCAAAGCCATTTCGAAATGCGATATCATAGTGTGAGCGTAAAACGTTATTAAATGGACTCAAAGCAGGCAATCCGGTTCTCACGATTAGCACACCACTCAACATATCTCCAATTAAATCAATCGATTCACCAAATATGCCACCCATTACAAATAGGAATACTTGAGATTGTTCGGAATCTTCTTTGAAGAGATTCATCATTTCTTCTCTCTCTGATGTGAACATCTCTCGTCTTTGTGTGACAAAACTCACATTTTCGATTTCTTCTGTCAACCTATCTTTTACAAGATTCATATACACGTAACTAGGGAAGAACAAGATATAATTACCTTTCTTGGAAGTCACAAGTTCTCTAGCGACTTGAATGATCTTGTCAATCGAATTCTCGCGATCTTTGTATCTAGTTGAAATATCATCGACAGCCAGCAACAAGAGATTGTCTGGATTGAATGGCGACTGGAACGTAACGTCATCCCCCTTATCTTTTGTCAGAAGGGTTTTATAGTAGAACATCGGTTCCAAAGTGGCACTGAAGAAATTAATAGATTCTACATGAGCGTCGATTGTATTCATAATATGCTTTGAGGCATTCAAACATTTAATAGATATCATCACATCGTTCTCAACATTTTCTATCAAATAAACAAAATCATCATCATAATAGTCGCTTATTTTAAGGAATCGGTTGACCGTAAAATAGAATTCTCGCAAGGACCTTTTATCGAATTTGATTTTGTCGTCTGAAAAAATCTGATCCAGTTTACCAAGGAGTTTTCTCAACGTCTTAAGCAAGAAAGGATTAGCTTCTTCTTTCTTGACAAAATCGACTTCCAACAATTCCAGACTTGCTTCTGCAAAAATATCCAAAACCTGATTGATTTCAGAGGTAGGATTCGGTTTCAGGTATTTTGATGTTTCACGAATTCTCAAGAAATCTTCGGCAAGCAAACTTGCGGAATACATCTCGCGGCTTCTCGAAACCAAATTGTGAGCCTCATCACACAAAATAATCGATTCATAATCATCGGCATCAAAGTAACGAATCAAGCGAACCAGCGGATCAAAAACGTAGTTATAATCGCAGATGATGATGTCTGAGTAGTTTGATGTGTCTAGCGACAATTCAAATGGACAGACAGTATGTTTTCGCCCATAGTGGCGAAATACATCTTTCGTTAGAATTGTTTCGTTTCTAAACATGTCATCAATTGCTTTGTATACTCTCTTATAATAACCATTTGCATACTTGCATACTTCGGGGTCACAGTCTCTTTCTTTTAAAAAACACATGGTATCTTTGGCTGTGATTTCGCATGTTTTGGCGATCAACCCTTTTTCTTCCAATAAAGCGACCGTGTCAAGAACAACTTTCTTACCATCGTTTTTGGCAGTCAAGTAGAACACTTTTTCCCTTGGTTTGTTGATGGCCTTGGTTGCGGAAAACAAGGATGCAATCGTCTTTCCAATTCCCGTGGGCGCTTCCAGATATAAAATTCCTTTTCGAAGAATGTTCTTATAAATATACGCCATCATCTCTCTTTGATTAAGACGATAATCTTCAAAAGGAAAAGTCAACCCTTCGATTGATTTCTGCCTGCTATCCTCGTGATTCGATAACAATCTCAACCAATCGATATATTTGGATATTGTTTTTTCATAATACGTTTTGAGAACGCTCTTGGTATAATGATGTTCAAATTCCAATACTTTTCTATCTTCAACTCGGATATAGGTCAGTTTCACATCAATACTCTTCAAGTTGTGTTCTTTCAGATATAGGTAGGCATATATTTTTGCTTGTGCCATATGTGCCGGATATGTTTGATCTGTAAGTGTCGAAAAATCCGCATGAGTCGATTTGATTTCCTCAATGTATAGAATTCCATCGCGAATGATTACCCCGTCGATTCTCCCTCGAATCAGGAGTTCAATCTCTTCGTCTAAAAAGGTTGTCGATAGGGCAACCTCTTTTTGATCGATATCCAGATATTTACTTTGCCAATAGGAATGGATCTCAATTCCTTCTTGGGCTCTTGTCAACAACACCCTATCATTGGTGATGCTGGCTGAGCCATAGAGAAATTCAGCAATCTCTTTGACACTGATGCCAATTTGCTTCATCGATGTTCCTTTCCAAGAAAATCATACCATCATTATATCGTAACGGGTCTCTTTTTCATAGTCCAACATCCAAAAAAGAAGACATTGTCCTTGAAACTGACAATTCCATATGAAAGTGATATAATAGACTTATTTAGGAGGGCTACCAAATGAAGAAAGTAAGCTTGATGAACGCTATATCTGTCGGTATCGGTGGTATGGTCGGTGGTGGTATTTTTGCGGTTTTGGGTCTTGCGGTCACACAAGCATCCGGTGCAACTCCATTGGCATTCTTGATTGCGGGGCTGATTGCGATAGTAACCGCATATTCCTATGCATTACTGGCGAAAACAATTCAAAACAAAGGTGGTACAAGTTCCTATATCAACGAATCATTTGGAAAGAATGTTTTATCTGGGGGAATCAATAATTTTCTATGGATAAGCTACATTGTTATGTTGGCTTTGTATGCTTCAGCATTCGGATCCTACGCTCCTAATTTGATTCCGATATTTACGAATCCTACTATAAACTATCACTTCTTTTTATCCCTTGTAATTGTCATTGCAACCGTGGTCAACTACTTGAGCGTGAGTGTCGTCACGAATATTGAAAAATGGGCAGTGGTATTTAAAATGGTGATCTTGCTTTTCTTCATTGTCATCGGAATCTATGGATTATTTGGTTCAACTTATCTCAGTCAATTGGGAACTTCTTCTTGGCCAAATACGATATCTATTGTGGCAGGAGGAATGCTGATTTTTGTCGCATATGAAGGTTTTGAACTTATTGCGAATGTCACTCCGGATATGGAAAAACAGAGCGACATCAAGAAATCATTTCTATATTCCACTGGTTTTGTGATTGTACTGTACATATTGATAGCCATTATTACAGTTGGTAGTTTGTCCTTTGGTACCGTAGCAACTGCACAGGATTATGTCCTTGCTGAAGCGGCAAAGCCAGTATTGGGGCAATTTGGATTTATTTTGATTGTGGTAGCCGCATTGATTTCAACGTTTTCAGCAATTAACGCGACCCTATATGGAAGTTCTAGAATCAATTATGAACTCGCTGTAGATGATGAATTACCACATGAATTCACTGTCATCATTAAAAACGAACCTATTGGCGTTATCATCACTGCCGTGTTGGCTTTGTTGATTGCGAATTTAATTCCTTTGGCATCTATTTCCGGCATCGGTAGTATCGGTTTTCTATCCATTTTCCTGATGGTGAACATTTCTGCCTATCGTCTTCGTAAAAGAATCGGCGGCAAACCCTGGATCTACATCGGAGGAATTTTACTTACTTTGATTGCTCTTGGAACCCTGATCTACGAACAGATTCAAAGCGATATCATGACAATTATTTATACTGCTGGTTTGATGGCAATCTGTTTCTTACTTGAATTTTTCTATAAAAAATCCGAGTACGAATTGAAAGAGAAAGCAATCAAACGGAAACAAGTGAATTAAAAAAGAGCGAGTGTAAACTCGCTCTTCTTATTGAATCGATCATTCCATGATTTTCTTTTTCCACTTAGTTCCTCTTTTTTCCAAATAATGTTCTTGTGCAAACAACAAGGTGTCTTGAATACTTTGTTTCAGAGGTCTGGTTGTGAACCCCAATTCCTTCTTGGCTTTTGAATTATCAAACAGGTGATTGGAATGCAATACTTTGACACTGTAATGTGTAAACAAAGGTTTTTGTTTCATGATCTTATAGTACAATTCAGCGAAATAACTCATTGCCAAAATGAACCAATAAGCAAGTCGAGTCTTAATCTTCTTTTTGCCTGAGAATTCGGCAATTGTGTCCAGCAACTCTTTCACGGTTATATTATCCCCTGATAAAAGATAACTGTTTTTGTCTTTACCGATTTTTGCCGCGATTATGATTCCGGCTGCGACATCTCTAACATCGACAAAGTTATAACTTCCTCCAACATATGCGGTTAGTCTTCCTAGCATATAATCAATAAATACCTGGCCTGTGTTGGAGAGTTGAAAATCATAAGGCCCTATCACTCCGGAAGGGCAGACAACGATGGTTTCCAAACCATCATCTTCTTGATTCAATATAATATTCGTGGCAATCGCTTTCGATTTGGCGTAATGCCCCTTGACCAAAAGGGGATCAAAAACATCGACTTCTTTCATTGCTTGCCCTTTTGGTAGTTCTTCCACTGCGTGAACACTTGAAGTATAAATCAATCGTTTGATATGGTTCTTCTGACACGCGGACAAAATGTTTCTTGTTCCTTCAACGTTTACAGTATAGATTTTTCTTTTCCGACCGGTACCTATTTCTACAATTCCTGCAAGATGAAACACCCAGTCATAATTCTTTACTACATCTTCTAAAAATTCAGTATCAAGGATATTTCCTCTTATAATTTCAGTATAAGGTTCAATCATTGAAATATCATCTTTTGGTAAAACCAAAGAAGTCATTTTATGACCATCTTCGTATAGCTTTCTAACCAATACGTTTCCGATATGGCCGGTTGCTCCTGTGACAAAACATTTCATGGTATCCCTTCTTTCAATTTCATTATAAGTCAATTTCCCTCATAAGTAAACACGTGTTTATTTATTAAATGAAATACTCAGAATTCCATCACATAACGCAGTATTCTCAATTCTGTTCGAGGGTTTTCTAAAAAAAGCTGATCATTAACACACCTATGATACATTATAAAAAAATCACCATCCATTTAGGACGGTGATCGAAATTCGTTTCTTGAGACTATACTTCTTTTCTTAACATCTCTGCTAAAGTGAATGGCGCTGGGACTCTGCTAGAAAATAAGACTTTCCCATTGACAACAAGTGCTGGTGTCCCCAGAACCCCGTAAGAAGCGATTTCACTATAATCTGTCACTTTTTCTACTGTTGCTTCTTTCCCTATTTGTTTCAATGCTTCATACACGTTCTTTTCTAACCGGATGCAGTTTGAACATCCAGATCCTAATACTTTAATGTTCATTTCCTTATTCTCCTTAAGTTTTATTTTATATAAATAAATATCCAAAAATATTGAATAAATATCCTGTAATGATAATGCCTATGACTACGATTGTGACAAACGTCACTAAAAGTCTAGTCTTGACAACTTTTTTAAGCAGTACTATGGATGGAAGGCTCAAAGCTGTTACAGCCATCATGAAGGCAAGCACAGTTCCTATTCCTACACCTTTCAGAACCAATGCTTCGGCGATCGGCAATGTACCAAATATATCTGCATACATTGGAACTCCGACAACAGTAGCGATCAATACTGAGAATGGATTGTTATCACCAAGCACAGTTTCGATGATGTTTTGGGGAATAAACCCATGAATCGTCGCTCCGATACTTACTCCGATCAGGATATAGATCCAGACTTTCTTTATGATTTCCTTCACTTGTTCCCAAGCGTAAAGATGTCGTTCTTTTCTTGTGGTTTCAATCTCTACAGAATCAGTCACAATTACAGGGCCTTGTGTAACAAAATCCTCCACATAGTTTTCCATATGAAATTTATCAATCAATGTACCCCCTATGACTGCAATGACCAATCCGACTACAACATATGCCAGTGCAACCGGCCAACCAAATATACTAGCTAAAAGGATGACGGAAGCCAAATCCACCAGTGGTGAGGAAATCAAGAAGGAGAATGTTACTCCGACAGGTAATCCGGCTTTTGTAAATCCGATAAAGATCGGAATCGAGGAACAAGAACAAAATGGTGTCACCGTGCCAAGCAAGGCTCCAATGATATTTCCTGGAATTCCTTTGAATTTTGTTAGGATTCGTTTCGTTCGTTCGGGTGAAAAATGGGACTGAATGTAGGAGGATATATAAATTAGTACGGATAGCAATATAAATATCTTAACAACATCAAACATGAAGAATGAAACGGCTTTGAACAAGTATCCCGTTTCATCCATTCCAAACCCATTTGTCAGCAAGGAATTGATTAAGTTTTCCAACCAAGTCATTTTCAATAAAGCATCATTTAGCCAAATAAAGATGTCTTTTATAACTTGCACTCTTCTACCTCCATATCACGCAAAGAAACAAGAAATTGAATCATTTCATCGATTTTGTTTCTGTCTATGTAATGTTTGATCCAATTCCCATCGCGCTTTGAAGTCGCCAATCCACAATTGGTAATGTTTTTTAAATGATAGGATAACGTCGGTTGTGATATCGATAACTTATCAATCAATGTACAACCGCAAGTTTCCCCTTGAAGTAGAAGTTCAATAATCTCCAAACGATTTGGATCAGATAACACCTTAAAACACTCCGAAATACTTTTTGTCATAGTTTTTCTCCATACTATATTGATATTTATCTATATTGATATACATCGATATTCTATCACGCAAGAGAGTATCATGTCAATGGAAATTGTCTTTTTTTATTGAATTGCGCAAATATGTATTGTTTTACATGAATAGAGTGGATTTTATTGAAGACAAATCAAATCCTTAATAACAAAGAAACAGAGACAAATTGTCTCTGCTTTTTCTCGCATCATAGATAATATCTTGATTGTTCTTATATTTGCTCCTCGGTCAACTGGAGAACATTTATTTGATGGCCCATAGCGGCCCCACCATCAATCATGATTTTTTTGCTTTCATATATGATATCATCCGTCTCTCCAAAATGCCTGTTTGGCGTATGTCCAAATATCAAAGTTTTCTTAAAAGAGTTTGGGATTTTGGTTTTAAATCCCCTCTCCCAAATAGCATATCTTTCGCATGTATCATGCCAATCCGATAATGTAAAGTCCAAAAATCCATGAACGATAACATATCGATCAAACTCCAGAAAGAGCGGTAATGAAAGGATCCATTTCGAGAATATCGGATATTTGGATTCGAAATTCTTCCTCATTTCCTCCAATACGATCAGTTGATCGATGTTCGTTATTTTCTGTGGGTCAAGTCCTAATAAAAGAGTTTGTAAGAACCCATTGTGCTCGATATTCCAAGAGATATCTCGATAATTAGATTTCTGGGTCAGGATATCTTGAATGAATTTATCATGATTCCCTAAAACTCCTAGCAACCGCTCTTTTTTGATCAGTAATTCCAAAAACCGGATAACGCTATCTCCTTGAGTCCCCCGATCCAATATATCTCCGGCGATGACTAAAACATGATCTGGGTTTTCCACATCAAAATCCGCATTTACTAATGCGACAAGCAATAGATCAAATTGTGAATGGATATCACTTACGATAAAATAGCGTTTCACCAGTTCTCCTTACAAAAAAACGCTAACTTGTGTTAGCATTTTTGTTTTCATTTAAAGTTCAAAATGTTCTAATCCAAACGCTGTGCAAACACCTTCGCAAGTACACTTGCCGTCATAGGTATTGACACCATAACGCAATGGTTCAGAAACACGAATCGCTTCTTCCAATCCTTTGTCAGCTAATAGAATGCCATAGCGTAAAGTTGCGTTGTTCAATGCAACTGTTGATGTCTGAGGAACTGCTCCTGGCATATTTGCTACACAATAATGTACGACACCGTCAACGACGAATGTTGGGTTGTCATGATAGGTTGCTTTGGAAACTTCAGTCGACCCACCTTGATCAATTGCGATATCCACGATTACCGATCCCGGTTTCATCTTGTTATAGAAGGACCGCTTGATCAGTTTTGGAGCTTTCGCTCCCGGTAACAAGACACCACTTACAACCAAATCCGCATTGATGCACGCCTCTTCAAGATTATGTTTGTTACTATACAATGTTGTAATTTTATTCCCATAAATCTGATCCAAATGAGTTAATTTGTTCAGATTGATATCCAACACAGTGACGTTAGCTTCTAAACCAACGGCCATTTTCAGTGCGCTTTCACCTACAACTCCAGCACCTACTATCGTAACATTAGCTCGTTTCGTTCCCGGTACTCCGGACAATAAGATACCTGATCCACCGAATGGTTTTTCCAAGTGTTTAGCGCCTTCAATAACTCCCAATCTTCCTGCTACTTCACTCATTGGTTTCAAGCACGGCAAAGATCCGTCTTCTAAAATAATGGTCTCATATGCGACCCCTTTTACTTTGCTTTCCAATAATGCTTTTGTCAATGGTTCATCTGCAGCAAGATGCAAATACGTGTAAAGAATCAATCCTTCACGGAAGTATTTGTATTCTTCCGGTAGAGGTTCTTTGACCTTTACAATCATGTCTGACTTTTTCCAGACTTCATCTGCGGTTTTTATAATCGTAGCTCCGACATTGATGTAATCTTCGTTTGAAAACCCCGAATTCAAACCCGCATTTGTTTCAATGTAGACGGTATGTCCATGATGTACATACTCATTTACACTTCCTGGTGTCAACCCGACACGAGACTCTAATTTCTTAATTTCTTTGACACAACCTATTATCATTTGTTTTCACCTCGCGATTATATTTTAACATAAAAGCAAGCGTTTTCATAAAACTTTTTTTGTTTTTTTTCATGAATGAAAACGACTCTATTTTTTTCTTGAATTTGCATAAAAAAACCGAGAGAATTCTCTCGGTTATTTGCATGCTAATTCGTATATTTTCCTTGCGTCTTCAAGGGTTAATTCTTTGAAAGCTCCAAAAGTACTTCCGCGATTGATTTCTAGTTTTTTCAATAGAATATCAATATCTTCCTTCTTCGCTCCAACCTCCTCAAAAGACGTTGGCATACCAATCTCTTTAAAGAATGCTTCCAAAGCATCAATACCAGCAAGAGCGACTTTCATCGGTTTCTTTGGCTTGTCTTTGATTCCAAAGACTTTTACAGCTAAGCGTCTATAACGCTGTACATCGACATCGACAGTATAGCGCATAAATGCTGGAAACATCACTGCTAGCCCCGCTCCGTGAGTAACATCATATAATGCGCTGAGTTCATGCTCGAGCCCATGAGTAGACCAATCATCTTGTCTGCCTACTCCAAGCGATCCATTATGCGCAATGGTTCCCGCCCAACAGATTGTTGCTCTGGCTTCGTAATTGGTTGGTTCCTTCATAACCACTTTTGCGGCTTCTATGATTGAAACCAAAGCAGCTTCTGCTAATCGATCTGTCAATATGACATCTTGCGTCCTAGTTAGATACCTTTCGAAAATATGGCTCATCATATCCACCACTCCAGCTGCGGTTTGATATCTCGGTAGAGTATAAGTCAATTCCGGATTCACAATCGCAAATACGGGGCGTACATGGCGAGTGAACAATCCCCGCTTTAACATTCCATCAGTTTTTGTGATTACGGTTGATCCACTTCCTTCGGATCCGGCTGCTGGAATTGTTAATACAACACCTAAATTCAGTGCAGTTTTAGGAACTGCTTTGTTATCATAGAAATCCCAAAAATCACCTTTATATTTCACGCCTAAAGCAATGGCTTTTGCAGAATCAATCGCCGATCCTCCACCAACTGCCAAAATAAAATCGACGCCTTCGGCTTTACAGAGTTCAATCCCTTCATAAACCAAAGTATCTCTTGGGTTTGGTACAACTCCTCCAAGCTCTACGAATTCTATTTTTTCTTCTTCCAAAGTTTGAACAACACGATCAAATAAACCTGACCTCTTTATCGAACCAGATCCATAGTGAATCAATACTTTTTTCGCCTTATAATATTTCAGTAGTGTTCCTACTTGTAATTCTGTATCTTTACCAAACACAAATTCGGTAGGACTGTAAAAACTAAAATTCAACATCTCTCTCACTCCTCAAAAAATATTATAACATAAAACAAAGAGAAAAAAATACCCTATCTTATGTATAAGATAAAACAAAAGTGCTATAATATTAGCAACCAAAGAGAGGAATATACATGAAAGATTTAACTTGGATCAAAGAACGGTTGATCGCCCATAGAGGTCTTCATAGCGAAGATAAAACCATTCCCGAAAATTCCTTGAAGGCGTTTCAGCTCGCAATCAATCACAATTACGGAATCGAACTTGATATCAATGTTTTAGGAGATGGAACAGTAGTCGCTTTCCACGACATCACATTAGATAGATTAACTGGAAAAGAGGGAAACCTAAGCGATTTATCCTATAAAGATATTGAGAAATTGCATCTTCTAGAAACTGAAGAGCGCATCCCAACGCTACGAGAGGT
Organism: Bacilli bacterium; assembly: GCA_016935815.1. Classification (GTDB taxonomy): domain Bacteria; phylum Bacillota_I; class Bacilli_A; order Izemoplasmatales; family Hujiaoplasmataceae; genus 4572-104. Next base: position 11,619 of record JAFGQH010000051.1, read on the forward strand.
GTTGGACTTGGTTCAAGGAAAGGTACCACTTCTTATTGAGTTAAAACCTTTGGGAAATCGAAAGTATCTCTGTGAACAATTTATGGAAACAATAAAGGGGTATCAAGGCGATTACGGAATACACTCTTTTAATCCAGGGATTATCAGATGGTTCCGAAAAAATCACCCAGAGGTCATTCGAGGTCAGATCACAGAATATTTCAGAGACAATAACAAAATGAAACGATTGACCAAATACTTAATGAAAAGTATGTTTTTCAACCGCTTCACAAAACCTGATTTTGTAAATTATGGAATTCAAGATTTGCCCAATAAGTATTGCGATAAAGCATATAAAAGAGGACTATGTATCATATCATACGCTAGCCGCTCTCAGGAGCAATTCGATATGGTCAAGTCACACTATGACAATTCCGTATTTGAATTCTTCATTCCGAAAGAGTAAAATATATGAAATCAGACATCCAACAAAAAATAGATATGACAAAAGAAACCATTAAGACTTCAATGGATTCTTTCATAATGGATGCCGCTACCAAGACATATAACGAAATCTTCCTAAAAGAATATCTCACTAACTATATCAATCTTAACTATCATTTGCGCGAGAAACGAAATGTATATCTCATCGTGATGAATGTTGATAACATTTCTAAAATCAATGTGAAATACTCCAATAAGATTGGGGATGAAACGATTGTTAATCTTGGATATCTACTTCGCCATACACAATCGGAAGATGACCTTCTATTTAAAAACAAAGGCCCCGGATACATTCTTCTAGTCCATGACTATAAAGGTAAAAATATCAAAAACTATGTCTCGGAATTCCAAAACGCAGTTCGAAAAGCTGAAATCTTCGTAGAAGCAATTACTATTTCTGTCGCTGTTGTTTCATTGGATGAAATTCCGGTAGGTTTAGAAATTGCAGAACGGGCTTCCAAGTTTTTATTAAAAGCGAATCAAAGAATCAGCTACACCCATGATCTTCCCGACAATGCATATGTAGACAAAGATAACCTTGTTGACCGGATGACATTAGGAAAAATCTTAATTGCAGAATCCGATCCTTTGTCACTTTCAATTGCCAAACGGTACTTCGAACTCAATCAATATAAAGTGATTGAAGCTCATGATGGCGTTTCTGCCGTAAAATACGCTAACGAACAATTGTTTGATGCCATTGTATCAGATCGGTATACTTACAAATTAGATGGAATCACAGTGAAACAACATATCAACGAATCTTCAATCAACATAAATACTATCTTCATTTTGACAGTTCAAAACAAGGATGTAAGTATTATTGAAAAAGCCAATCACATAGGCGTTGATTACGTCGTGGCGAAACCGATTATCTTCGAAGAAATCCTCGGAATCATCGAGAGAGAAATCAAGAAACGAGCAAAAACATAATCTATGAGTTTAGATACTGTTCTAACTATCGCGATTGTTTTGGCATCCTTGGCTGTCTCGTTGATATTGTTGGTTCTCCTTCAAAAACTGTGGTTTCAATATAATCGGAATCGCAATGCAATCATTCAAAATCATCTGATGCGACGTGCCGTTTTTTCGGAAGACATCAAAATACGCGCGAATGCTAATTTGCTATTGAAAAACTTATTCATACTAACTCAAAAAGTTAAATTGTATCAAGATTCTTTAAATGAAGTTTACTCGATACTATTGAAAAAGAAAGTCATCACCAAACTCATTAGAGAACTTGATTCTAAAAGCGAATACAAACGGAAACGAGCGATAACTTACCTATCGCTTTTTCACAATAAGGTGACCAAAAAAGCATTGCTTACCCATCTCAAAATGGAACAAAAAGAGCATATCAAAATCCTGATTGTCAATGCTTTGAAATTTGATATCGACGCTGAAGTATTAAGCGGGATCGTTAATAGCTTGATTGCAAGTCGTAGATATTATCAACAGCGCGTAGTTGTCATTTTGAAAAACCATGTAAATCAGAGCGAATTAAGCCTTGCGCAGTACTTTTCTTCCCCTTTGATTGAAATAAGAGAAGCATTCATCGAATTGGCTATTCAGATCTATCATCCAACATTCGAAGTCCCGTTGAAAGAGACTTTGAAAGAAGTGGAAGACCACTATATTTATAACAACTCTTTGCTACTAAAAAATATTCGAAAGCCGAGAATCGATCGCCTTTATCATCAAACCTTGACTGCTTTATCTTCTTACTACAATTATGATATCAGCGTACCAAAATATCTATCTCATATCGATAACGAAGTTGTTCGAATTGCTACACAATCCATGGTTTCTTCTGGCAACTTGGAAACCATTCAAAAGCTGATTGGTTATTCCAGCATGACATCAAGGGATACGATTTTCTCAGATGCAATTTATGATATTTGCGAATATCGAAAAACGTTGTATTTGGACGTGTATAACTTGTTCACAAAAACAAACGATCAAAGAAAGAGATATTTGCTTGCAGGCGTATTATCGAGAAGAATTGAGTACTTACTACTAACCATCAAAAATGATGACGAGTTGTCCGCCTTGGTTTCCGCCATGGTAAACAGTCGATACTCAGTCAACATTATCAATTGGCTCAATTATAACAAGGATGTTGAAATTGAGAAACGTTTGATCAAAGTGATTGCACCGCTTGCTAAAGATAACTATGACTTCTATTTGGAACTAAATCAATATTTAGAACCTCAAATTTTCAAGAAGATCGGTCATATTAAAACTCGAACTCATAGCGAAACTGCACCAGAAGTGAATTCTGATGTTCAGAAAGTGCATTGGTTGATCATAATTCTAGTTTGTTCGATTTTGATAATACCTGTTTTGTTCTTCTTCAATAACATACAATTGATTTTTCATTCAGATTTTATAACAATTGCATATCAATATATGATTCAAGTGAATATCTGGTTTATCGGGTATTATGTCTTCATCAATCTTTTTTATATTGTTATGGCTTTGATCTCCATTCATGAGTTTACTCTTCAGAAACGTTTATGGGATATCAAAAATGATGATTTCTTATATGAAGAGGGTATTATTGCCCCAATATCAATTATTGTCCCGGCTTACAACGAATCTCTTTCGATTGAAGAAAGTGTTCGATCGTTGTTAAGTCTAAAATATCCGAACTTTGAAGTGATAGTTGTTAACGACGGATCCAAGGATAATACTTTACAAGCAATGATAGACGCCTTCGAATTAAAGCGAGTTGATTTCTCTGAACATCGACTCATCCAAACACGTCGTGTCAGAGCAATATACAAAAACAAATTCTATTCAAAGTTAACTGTAGTAGACAAAGAAAACGGCGGAAAAGCAGATGCTTTGAATGTGGGAATCAACTTCTCAAAATTCGAATATGTTTGTGGAATTGACGCCGACTCCATCATTGAATCGGATGGTTTGCTCAAAATGATGAGTACTGTTTTGGACACCGATGAAATCACGTTAGCTTTAGGTGGTTCCATTGTTCCCGTAAATGGTGCAAGAGTTGATCATGGGCATGTCGAAGATTTTAAACTTCCCAAAGGACTCATCCCTCGTTTTCAGACTATTGAATATCTTCGCGCCTTCAATACTGGTAGATTATCGTTCTCAAATATCAAATCATTATTGATCATATCCGGTGCGTTCGGTCTGTTTGAAAAGCGCATGTTGACAGAAATCGGGGGATATCTATCCGCAAGTTCATTCAAGAAAAAAACTGTTGGAGAAGATATGGAACTCGTTGTCAGAATAACTAGAAAAGCTATGGAATCAAATCTAAATCATCAGATCAAATATACACCTATGGCACGATGTTATACAGAGGTTCCAACCGATACCAAAACTCTTTTCCGGCAAAGAAATCGTTGGCAACGAGGTTTGATTGAAACTCTTTCGTTCCATAGGAAAATGATTTTCAATCCAAGATATGGAACAAAAGGGTTATTAGGAATGCCATATTTCTTCATTTTTGAAATGGTTGCTCCACTTGTGGAGATTCAAATCTATTTATCTCTTATCATCGGCTTAATCACAGGGTTATTCAATTCGGTATATATCTTATTGTTGTTAGTAGCAACAATATTACTAGGTGTGATCCTATCGATGATTTCCTTGTTCGTGCAGGAAAAATACACAGAAAGTTTATCTATTAAAGATACATTCATTCTTATCTTGTTCGCTGTGATAGAGAATTTCGGTTGGCGCCAAATTGTCAGCGTGTATCGCTCCTGGGGTTTCTTTTCATCTATCAAAGGCAATCACTCTTGGGGCAGTATGACCAGAGTCGGGTTCAATGCCAGACTAGAGGATAAATAATGAGTTTCTTTAGTCGGATTCCATTAGGCGGAGAAGATGAGTTTTTATTGTTTACACCTACGTATTTCATTGCCTTGATTATTTCCTTGATTCTAATATATTTCGTTGATCGATACAGCTCATTGCTAAAGAACAAATCCTATGAAAAATGGATTCGGTATGGTATATCGATTTACCTTCTTTATTCAACCATCAATATATATACTTTTTTCATTCAAAACCATCTCCCGTGGTTTGCCTATATACCTGAAGGTATTTGTGGTCTCAGTGTATTTTTGGTCATATACGTTTTTCTAACGAAAAAACGATCCGCATTTGTTCTTCTATTTTTCTGGGGTTGGGGAGCTTTCATGGCGTTGTTCGCACCAAACATTCTAGAAGGTCCTGATCGATATTTCTTTTATCAATTTTATTTGCGACACCTACTTATTATCTTGGGACCTATCTATATGATGCGAGTGTTCGACTATAAGGTCTACCGATGTGATTACAAAATCTATGTCATCATAACCTTACCACTATCCTTACTGGGGTTGATTGTCAGTTATTGGATTCATGATCCTGTTTACGGGAATTTATTCTATATGATGCGACCAGTTATCGAAGGAACTCCACTAGATTATTTATACAATATCCATCCGTTTCTATATACTGGTGTATGGATTTTGATTGCGTTTCTGTTTGGCTATGTTTACGGGTTGCCATTTTATCAAGATACCAAAGAAAAAAGCGAGTTCGTCACAATGTGACACTCGCTTATTTTTTTTGTTAGGAAATTAATCCATATCGACATCAAAACTTTCAAGTACAGAATCTTTTTTCAGGATTTTTGCATCTCCGTGTCGTACTAACATCATGGTTACAAAAGATGATAGAACAAACAAAGCTGCATATGGGAATAATATTTTACGTCCCATAATATCCATTAAGAATCCGGAAAGAATCGGCGTCATGATTTGAGCTGCCATACTGAATGTGTAGTAAAACCCGGTGTACTTACCAACATCAGAACCTTTTGCCAATTCCACAACCATTGGATAGGAGTTGACGTTGATTGTTGCCCATGAAATTCCGGTTAACGCAAATATGATATACATGATGAATGCCGTATCCGGTGTTAAAAGATATACAGATCCAAAACACAAAGTCAACATAATGATACCAATCAAAATCGTTTTACGACGTCCAATTTTGGTTGCGATAATACCGATTGGTATAAATGCAATCAATGCAGCGCCTTGAGCAATCAAAAGCGGCATTGAGAATCCCATTTCCAGTACTTTAGGAGCGTAATCAGATAATTTTGTAGTAACTGCATTATATCCGGTAAACCATAAGAACACGGATGCTAAAATCAAGAATAGAGATTTTCTCTTGTCTTTGGAAAGATCTTCCAAAGATTCGTGCAGTTCTTCCGCTTCGGCTTCTTCAGTCAATCCCAATTTGATATCTAACGCTTCTCTTTCTTTGACCAGTTTTGGTTCTTTTACTTTCCATAAGAATACGCCTAATAATACTAGCATTAGCACGCCAACAGTAATGAATGCTGGAGCGTAACTTACATATGAGAGATTATCCAAACTGAAGATTGTTAATACAACAATAGCTAATATACCACCAAATGTTCCCATGAGGTTGATTACCGCATTCGCTTTGGAACGCAATGGTTTGATGGTAACATCCGGCATCAAGGCGACTGCCGGTGAACGGAAAATCGACATTGCAAGCAAGGCAACCAACAAATTGACCACAAATACAACGAATACCGTCGGGGATTGTGATGTCTCGATCCATGCCCTCTGATTCACATGATCATAGAACAGTTCTTTTAATTGGTCTTCTTCCAATTGCGTTATGTCGTTGTCAACTAAGAATTGATCCATTGCAGAAATGATTTCACTATCGATACTATTGTATTTCTCTTGAGTGATGATTCCATCATTCAACAGACCGGTCCATTCAGTATTAATGGCGGTCTGAATGGTAAACCATTCGGTCTGAGTAATATTATCATCTTGAATTAATTGATAGTCCTCAACAACGCTCGTTTCGGTTTCCAGTTTTGCGGTTTGATAATGATCACTGAATGATAAAGCCATAAATGCAAAAGCCGCAATGATGGTACCAACAATAATGTATGGAGTTCTTCTTCCGCGCTTGGATTTCTGTTTATCTGACAAAAGTCCAAACAAAGGAATCAAAAACAATGCCAAAACATTATCCAAAGCCATGATAAGTCCTGACCAAGTTTGGTTCATACCAAATTTATCAATCAATATTTTGGTGATGACAGAATCATAGGTTTGCCAAAATAACGTAATAAGAAAAAAGGCAAGACCTACATAAAATGTTTTCTTGTAATCTAACTTCATACTCCACCTCTATTAAATTTTCTATGTATCATTATAACATTTTTCACTCTTTATGAAATAAGATAAAAGAAAAGCGTTCAAATTTGAACGCTTAAATCGTTTGAACTTTACTTACAAGGTATCGAATTGCAACTTCATTATACTTATTCACATTCAATTTGTTGATAATCGGTTTTCGATTCCCCTCGGTATAAATATCAAAATATAAAGTCTTATGACCGACGAACATCATCAGCAAGGTGATGAATACAACCGCTCCGACAGCTACATATTTAATATAAGGCTGGAATGGAATGGATGCAGGGACGGGGATACGACCCATATAAAGAAGGTATCCGGCATATAGAGCTCCAAGCATCATAAGGAATCCAATCAAACGAACCCAAATATTATTTTTGACAGTTTCAATATAATATTCTGTTCGATTGATTGCTTTTAAGCTAATTTCATTCATTTTCTTGACTCTGGCATTCTTGCCTCTCGTCAATCGACCAGATGAGAATATAACCAATCTTCTCGTTGTCATTAAAATCTGACAAGTATATCCCTTCGCATTCATTTTGCGAAAATCTTTGAAGATTTTTTCCCCACGATCTAGTTGGATGTTCTTCATTATATTATTTTTCACTCGAACCGCCCCCTCTTATTTGTTATTGTACATTATATCAAGCTTATTTTCAATAAAACAATCTAAAACCTCTTTATGATTATTCAACCTTATCTTTGAATAGTTTGGTTAAATCCCCAAAGATGAGCGGAATGAAACCAAGACCTATTGCGATTGCGATTTCAAAGAATTTCGGTGCCTGAACTTGGAATACATTCGCTAGCGGCGGAACATACACCACCATTGCAAGCAATGCAAGCGCACCAAAGACAGAGAGATTTACCGCCCGATTGGCGAATGGATTCGATTGGAACACAAATTTTGTTTCCGATCTAGCAGAATAAGTACGGAACAATTCACCAAAGATAATCGTCACAAAAATCATTGTTCTAGCATAGACTTCGCTATTTGGTTCTAAAATCAATCCGATTTTGAAACTGAGCAAAGATGCAAGCATGACTCCAAATCCCTGGATAAAGACTTTGATCAATGTCGGTTTATTCAAAATCTGTTCCTTGGAATTTCGAGGTGGCATGTCCATAATATTTTCTTCGCCTTTTTCCATGCCAAGAGCAAAGGCTGGAAATGCGTCAGTCATTAAGTTGATCCATAACAAGTGAATTGCAAGCAATGGGATCAAACTACCAAAGAATTTACTAAAGATCATCGCAACCAAAATGACTAGGATTTCACCAATATTACATGATACCAAATAGATGGTAAACTTGCGAATATTGGAATAGATGATTCTACCTTCCTCTACTGCCGCCACGATAGATGCAAAATTATCGTCAGTTAAGATCATATTGCTGGCTTCTTTGGATACTTCAGTTCCTGTAATACCCATTGCTACACCAATTTCGGCTTGTTTCAATGCAGGCGAATCATTGACTCCATCGCCGGTCATAGCAACAATTTCACCGTTTTTCTGAAGTATTTCAACAATCCGAATTTTATCGGAAGGGGTACTTCTTGCAAACACATCACAGTTCATGATGGCATCTTCGAATTCTTCATCTGTCATATTCTTGGTGTCCTCACCTGATAAAGCGATATGTCCAGGTTTCAGAATGTTGAGTTCTGTAGCGATTGCCTTGGCGGTTGTCAAGTGGTCCCCAGTAATCATCATAACGCGAATACCGGCTTTATGGCATTTTGCTATAGCTTCTTTCGCTTCCTCTCTTGGAGGGTCTATCATTGCGCTAAGACCCAAAAAAATCAAATCTTGCTCTAAATCATTTGATTTCGGGGTATCTGTTTCTCGATATGCATATCCCAAGACGCGGAACGCATCTTCGGAATACTCTTCATTCTTTTTCAATATGAGATTGATATCTTTCTTGGTAATAGGGCGTATTTCTCCACGAACGGAAATCCGATTGCATTGTTTGATTAATTGGTCACAAGCACCTTTGGTTAGTACAAGATGTTTTCCATCTACTTGATTGATGGAAGACATCATTTTTCTTGTGGAATCAAATGTATATTCATTTTCTTGAGGGTATTTTTTCTCTGGATTTTCCAAAGAATATCCACCTTTGGCAGCCAAAACGAGCAACGCCCCCTCAGTGGGATCCCCAAGTACTTTGTCTTCGCTTTCTATTTTTGCATCATTACACAAAATACATACTTTCAATATCAAATCTAGGTTGCCATTGATTTCGGCTTTCTTTTTCCCATCTAGAATCTCTCCATTGAATGAATATCCTGTTCCGGTTACATCATATTCATGATCCATATCAAAGACTTTTTTGACTGTCATTTCATTTTGAGTCAAAGTTCCTGTTTTATCAGAGCATATCACTGTAGCTTGTCCCAATGTTTCAACAGTGGATAAGTTTTTGATAATAGCATGGCGCTTGACCATGCGTTGCATTCCCAAAGCTAGAACAACCGTTATAACAGCCGTTAAACCCTCTGGAATCGCAGCCACTGCCAAAGCAATTGCGGTTAAGAAAATCTCAAAAGGATCTTTGTTTTCAAGCAGACCAAGTCCGAATACCACGAGGGATACAGCAATACAAATTAATCCCAACATTTTTGCAAACTGATCAATTGTTTTCTGTAATGGTGTTTTTCCTTCTTTGACTTCGTCCAGCATCGTTGCGATTTTTCCAATCTCGGTTTTCATACCGACTTCAGTAACGATACCTTTTCCTTTCCCATATGTAATCAATGTTGACATATATACGGAATTCGAACGTTCAGCTAATACTTTTTCATCACTAAATGTAGCCAATGCATCTTTTTCGACCGGAGTGGATTCTCCAGTCAAAGCGGATTCATCGCTGCGAAGATTAGTAGATTCTAATAACCGAATATCTCCGGAAACAAAATCTCCAGTTTCTAATAGAACAATATCTCCAACGGTCAATTGTGGAGATGGGATTTCAACTGCTTTTCCGTTTCTCAATACTTTTACACTCGGAGAACTCATTTTCTTCAATGCAGCAAGCGCATTGTTCGCTCTTTGTTCCTGAACAACTCCTAATACAGCGTTTAAAATGACAATAGCCAATATCACGATACCATCGATAAAATCTCCAACTCCGACTGGTCCGTCGCCTTCAATGAATGGTAAGGCAATTGATATTCCGGCTGCAACCAAAAGGATGATGACAAGAAAATCTTTGAACTGTTCAACAAACATTTCAAATAATGTCGTTTTTTTCTTTTCCCTTAATTCGTTAAGCCCGAATTCTTCTTGGCGTTTTAGCACCTCTTCATTTGAAAGACCGTTTTCTATATCCACGGCTTGCTCTTCAAGTACTGTTTGAATCGTTTTTTGATAATCGTTCATAGTTGTTCCTTTCTGTCTTTTAAAGAAAAAGACTTACGCACCGCTGTGCATAAGTCTCGCTGTTCAAATTAAACCAGGCATTATGCCATGTATGTTGATTTAATCACGCATGCGTCAGCTACTCCCTTATGGGTTTATCATGTAATATTATACTATATTCTCTGCGAAAATCTATATACTATTCTTAATTTGGTGATTTTTTTACTTTTTCAATAATTGGCCTATAATGGTTGATCAATAATTCAAATACTAAAGCCAATAATATTAAAAGTAATGTCCAAGCAAAAACCTGATCGAAGTTCAAATTGACTTTTGCCAAATACAATTGATTTCCGATGGAATCTCGGGTTTGAGATAAGTACTCAGCCATAACTAAGACTTTGATTCCAAGACCTAGTGATTGCAATAGCGATGTTCGAATGTTGGATGATATCAATGGCAAATAACAATGCAGCAATCCACTCCAGAAATTATTATTTTCCAAGCGATACACATCAATCAATTCCTTGTCCAAACCGACAATCGCTCCATAGGTCCCTTGATAAATCAAAGGAAATAGCATCAGGAATGTAATGATATATGGTGTAAGTCCAAATCCGAATGCAATCAACAGTATCACTGTTATCGAAATAACCGGAACAGTGCGAAAGATTGTAACTATAGGATTGAAAAAAATTGCAAATTTCGATCGAAATCCAGCAATGACACCCAGCAGCAATCCCGCTACACTTGCCAGCGTAAGGCCAATCAATAAACGCAATATTGTATGCAATATCGCGGATAATGAGGATGCACGGATGAAAATACTGCCAAATGCAATCAATACGTCTTCAAATCTGGGAAGAATCAAAGGATTGTTGACCAACATTCCTGCAATTACCCAAATCAAAAATAAGACAAATACTGATAGAATGGTCATTCCTGTTTTCTTCAATCTATCACCTTATTAATCTTCAGAATAGTAAAAATCATTTACTGGTAGAGCTCCTCCGATGAGGACTCCATTCATATCCAGGATAATGTTGAAATAGGCTTCCAAATCTGTCTTCACATCCAATGCACTGACATAATCAAGATGGCAGTTCGGGATCGCCGTTGTAAGCACAGCTGATGAAAATCCGTACTCGAATTCTGTTGCCAGAACAATGGCTGCAGGAACGTCGTCGTTTACCAAATTGATAGAAGCTTCCAAGTCAGCTAGGAATTGTTCGATTTGATCGTCAGTCAAGGTAGTCTTTCCAAACACCCCTGCTTGAGGATAGCTGGAACTACCCGTTATTGCAGAATACTCTTCTTGTAAATCAATATATTGGAATCCTGGGACTGCATTTTCTAACACCGATAATGATGGTTCCGCAGTTAAAATGATCTTGGTATCATCAGCGATGTATGTTGAGTTTGCCGTGGTTACAGAATCGACATAAGTCAAAGTTGCATTGACTCCGTTTTCTTCCAATATATATTGCAGTATAATATCACTTGTCGCATTTTGACCGAATACGATAATTTCTTTTCCCTCCAATGATGCGATTGTGAAATCATCTTCTTGATTACTGACAAGATAATAATTTCCAAAGGTCACTGCTGCAAGAAATTGATAATCAATACCGGTAGTATACAATTTCGCCCCTACATTTGTTGGTGCGAAAACAAAATCATGTGATCCTGAAAGCAGTGCAGCGATCAAAGGATCGGGACCAACTACAACATCCACATTGTATCTGTCGCTATTTTGGATATAAAGTTGAGCCAATGCCGGAGCCCCCGCAGGCGTCATGACAGATAGTGGTTCAACAGCCTCTGTCGATGTTGTATTCTCTGTGGTTTCTGAAGCTGTAGTGGTGAACATTGTTGTTGTTGCACCACACCCCAATAAAGTCAAACCTAGAGTAAATGCTAATATCATAGCTAATAATTTTTTCATATCTTCCTCCTGTAATAACTCGTGCCAATAACATTATATAATAAAAGGTGCGGATATGGAAACGATCCTAATGAAAACCGCCATGCCAATCCGCAACCATTTTATTTGAAATCAATTAAATTTTAACGTC
>JAFGQH010000052.1 GCA_016935815.1 Bacilli bacterium
CCGAACAAGCAGAGGAATTGAATCGAAAGGGGTCAGGACTCGGGATTCAAATCATTCAAGACATCTGTCAGAGACTGGGATATGTTCTCCAAATTTCATCCGAACCGAATATCGGAACAAGTATTCAAGTTCGGTTTCGATAGAGTTTATCAGAAATAAAACAAGAGCCGTTCGAACGGCTCTTTTTATGTTACAATAGACTAGAAAAGAGTGATACCGAATGAAACCAAGGAAAAAACCGATCATCAAGACGGCTTTACAACCAGTTAAGAAAGACTATTCTTTTTTGGAAGAAGAGAATCGAATCGATTATGTGGAGTGTCGACAATTGACATTTGAAAGTTTGAAGGACATGCGTCTTGTTTTTGATACCGTCATCTTTCAAAATTGTCTGATACAAGACAATGAGTTGGATCGATCCGAATTCATCGACTGCGTCTTTGATCACTGCATTTTTACGAACAATCGCTTCACTCACGGCGCTTTTGTTCGCTGCGAATGGAAGAATTCCAAACTGTCAGGAACCCAGTTCATCGACAGTTTGATCGAAGATGTCTTGATTCAAGATTCGATGGCCGTGTATCTCAATTTCGCATCTTCGACAATCAAACGCTTGGAGATCAAGAAATCCAAATTGAGTGAATCCGTTTGGTTTTCCAATAAGCAAGAAGATCTGGTATTGAAAGATGTTTCACTGGAAAAAGCCGATTTTTTTGAAACATCGTTAAAAGATGTCGATCTATCAACCGCATCGATAGCGGGAATGCGCATTGATCTACCCCAGATCAAAGGCGCAATCATCAACGAAGAACAAGCTGTAGCAGTTTGTAGTTTGATCGGTGTCAAAGTAAATACAAAGTAAGAAATGGAGGAATGAATATGAAATTTTGTTGGGTGACCATACCGGTGAATGATTTGGAAGAATCGCTCGATTTTTATCATGTATTATTGGGATTGCCGATTGTCAGTCGAATGGACAAAGGGGCAATACTGGCATTTTTGGGGGAACTTGGCGAACCAAAGATCGAATTGTTGCAAAGGGAGAAATCCACGAATACCAAATCCACATCGCCAATCACAGTTGGAATCGAAGTGGATTCTTTAACAGACGCATTGGAACACTTGAATAAAAATGGTGTAGCTTTGTTAAGAGGACCATTCTCTCCGAATCCACACATCATATTCGCTTTTGTGGAAGATCCGGATGGATATCTTGTCCAACTAGTGGAACATAAATAGGATTTGGAGTGATGTGCTTTGCCTGAGATAGAACGCAAGTTTCTGGTTCAATACCTACCAGAGGAACTAGAAAAATACCAATCGGTTGAAATCGAACAGAATTACATATCCTTTCAACCCGAAAAAAGAATTCGCAAGCTGAGCGAATCCTATTTCTTTACGGAAAAAAGCGAGGGGTCGCTAGCAAGAGAAGAACATGAAAGACCGATATCCAAGCAGGAATATCTAAGACTTCAGGAATCTTGTTCATTCGTATCTCTTCACAAGACAAGATACTATATTCCCTTGGAAGATGGTTTGATCGCAGAACTGGATCTCTTTCATGGAATCCTAGAAGGGCTGATGACAGTAGAAGTGGAATTTCCAGATGTAGTAACTGCTAATGCGTTCCAAGCAAGAGAATGGTTTGGAACAGAAGTCACGGAGAATCCAAATTACAAGAACAAACAGCTCATTCAAAAGCCACCGAAGTCTCTATAAATAGGTATTATAAGATAAGTATCTGATAAATCTCTTTTGTGTTATGAAAGAGATTTTTTTATTTGTCTATTCCACTGATGTCACTCGAGAAAAATGTAAAATTTGTAGATAGATATTCTCAATCGTTTTGTATCGATATACCGAAAGTGTTATAATGATATAAATAACATTATAACGATTTATCAACTGATTGGTAAGGAGAGAACATCATATGAAGAAACTACTGGAAAAATCATGGTTCACTGGACTTGTCGGTGTCGGATTGACATTGACTTTGTTCTTGCTCAACTTATGGATCTTATCCATTCCTTTGACATGGCCATTTGACAGCGAGGATATCTTGCATCTGCCAATGTTCGTCTTTGATGAAGGAGTGCTTTATATCTTTGCGTTCATCTTGAAACTTGTGTTCTTTGGCTTGTTGATCCCTGTGGTATTGTCCGGTCTTAGTTTCTTCCAAAAAAAGAATTGGGGATTTCTGCTGGCAGCTTTGCTCAATCTCGGATTCGCTGTCGCTTTGATTGCCTTTCAAACGTTGAGCGGATACCTTCCAATCCTTGCTTCTGTTTTGATCGTCATCAATATCCTGTTGTCTTTGGTTTTGTTCATCGTGATATTGATCCGAAGAAAAACCATAGAGATGGCAACGATCGCTTCAAAAGAAGCCATCCGCAACTCCATCTCGAAAATCCCATTGTTGGTGATTTTCGTTGATATCCTAGCGGTTGCCATCTATCTTACCACTTTCTTCATTCCACTCTATACAGATATCGTAGCGGGACCGGATTACAATGCTGTCTTGATCAATATCTTATTCGCGGAAGATACCCATACGGTTTTGATCATTGGTTTCTTCGTCAATTTCTTGGTTTTCCTTGGAGTCTTCCTCTATTTTGCGGAAGTTATGTCCAGTTATATCATCAGTAAAGACAAATTCATGCGTCAATCGAAACGCCTTGTGATGTTGACGTTTATCGCCACATCGGTTTTCTTCTTGGCTGGACTTGCGATCGACATTATCTATACGGTGCTTTGGGAATCGGATATAACGATCATAACGTATCTACCGATGTTGATGAGTTTTGTGGTTGTTTTCCTCTATGCGATCCTGCTAGGAAGATACAAAGGCTTGCAACAGGTATTGTCCAAGGCGGAAACGAAATATGCGAATATCGAAGGGCTTCTATATGTCGCGATTTTGACTGCGATCACAGTCCTGACGTTGTTCTTGCCGATCGTCAAAATCGATGTGACATCAGGAGCATATAGTTATCCGATCCACATGACGGGATTCGATCTTTTGAAGGATTACGCAAGCTTCGATCCGGGTTATCGGATCGTTGCTTACTTACTCTATGTGATGTTGATATCGGTAGGATTCAGCCTGATTGTGACGATCACCTCTTTTGTCTCGAAATCGAAAGTCTTCCATTCACTGGTGAAGTTCTCTACGATTGTCAATGTCTTCTTTGTCTTCCTCATCGGTATTTCCGGATATTATTTCCAAATCGCCAAAGAGATCAATCAAGCGATCATTTTGGATTTGGCGGATCATTATGGTTACACCATCATCAATTTGACGAATTTTGATTATGTTGTCGGTACCGACACTATCTATATGTTGCTTGGCTCTTTGTTTGTCGTAATCATCATGTTTGTGAGAAAAGTATTTGATCGCGAGCCGTCCGGTTTGTTGGAAACCGGAGCACTGGGAAACAGTGTCTCGGGAAACCAGATATCGGAAGAAACGACCATCCAAGTCTTCGATCCATGTTATTCGTTTACGGAACTCGACTCGCAAAGAGAAGAATTCCATCGAGATCTTGACAAAAGAAAGAAGATGAAACCGGAAAAACCGACGTTGAACGGACTCGTCAATTTCATTGTCGAATACGCAAGAAACTCCAGACTTCATCTATCCTATACACCAGAAGACATCGCAACCTTCGTTGCCGGACTCGGCGCGAGTAGATTGACGGTCTTGCAAGGAATGTCGGGAACCGGAAAGACCAGTCTTCCAAAGATTTTCTCAGAAGCCATCTATGGAAACTGCGAAATCGTCGAAGTCGAATCGTCTTGGAAAGACAAGAACGAATTGCTCGGATATTACAATGAATTCTCACTCAAATACACGCCAAAGAAATTCACCTTAGCTTTGTATAAAGCAGCACTCAATCAAGACATCTTCACCTTCATCCTTTTGGATGAGATGAATCTGTCTCGTATCGAATATTATTTCTCCGATTTCCTCTCTTTGATGGAAAACGAAGAAGACAAGAGACGAATCAAACTGGTCAATATCAAACTGACCAAACAAGACAAAGACAATGAAGTGGAATACTCTGCTTTGGAACATGGGCATACACTGAAAGTGCCTGCCAATGTTTGGTTTGTCGGAACCGCGAACCGCGATGAGTCGACCTTCGTGATTTCCGATAAGGTTTATGACCGTGCTCATACGATGAACTTCACCAAAAGAGCTCCTAAGGTCAGAAATTACTCTGATCCGATACCGAAACAGTATTATGACTATAAGACGATGAATCATCTCTTCGAATCCGCGAAAGCGAAAGGGACATTCGATGCGGAGCAAAACGCATTGATCAAGAGCATCGAATCGTTGCTGGCGCCATACAATATCTCCTTTGGTAACCGGATTTTGATGCAGATCGAAGACTTTGTCAATATCTATTCTGAATGTTTCATCAACGATGATGTCCAAAGTGAAGCTGTGGAGAAGATTCTCCTCAGCAAAGTGGTTTCCAAGCTGGAAGTAAAAACGATTGAAGACAAAGAAAAACTGGAACTCGAGTTCCAGAAATTGAAATTGAATCAATGTGCAGAGTTCATCCGTCATCTAGACGAAGATTGATATGAGTCAAACACCAATCAATTCCAAGCTGGAAGAGTACAATCGTTTATCCACACTTTTAGAGGGTATTGAGCAATTCATCGAACGGCATCGCATCATCACCTATATCGAGTTTGATTATTATGTGGTTCATGATATGATCCTGTTTTCGATCGAACCGGATTTCAATTTCGAGGATCTTAAACAGAGCTTGGATCATATCAGGAAATCCATCTCTGCCGTCAAACGGATTTTCAAGAAACCGATCATTTTCCTAAAAGACACGACAGATGTCTTGCCGGTGGAAAATGCGAGAGTCATCAATCAGAATACTTTGTTGCATTTGGGAAACCATGCTCAATATATCAGCAATATCACAGAAGAAGGGATCAAACCCAGAAAACTGTTGACGAGAATATACGAAGACGAATATGGTATTTATGAGAATATCATTTTTTGCAATTACATCGATGAGATCCTGAGTATCGTAAGAAAGAACCGGAAGATATTGAATAGCATCTACTATGCCAGCAAGATGATGCAATTCAATATCTTGGAGAAAGGGAATCACATCAATACCTTCTTGGCATTGGGGAAATTGCATACCGGTTATATCCGGGATTTCAATCAGTATTACGTGTTGTCCAAAGAATTGTTGCATGAACTGTCTTCCATTGACAGAGCAATTACACCAAGACTGTTCAAACCAGTTTACAAGAACAACCAGAAACGAAACAAGAAACTTCGGCTCAAGAAGACGAACATCTTCTTGAAGCAAAAAGATTATCGAATGGTCTATAAGACCTATAAACAATTGTTGGGTTCAAAAAGAAAAGCAGACGAGGACAATACGGATATTGACTTTAAAGCATTGCGAAAGAACTATCTTTTGTATGTCAGAATATTGGCCGTCTTCTCTGCTGGTCATTTCAACTTCCATGCCGATTCCGATTTCAAGATGGATCTTCGGTCTTTGAATGTGGGATTCTCATTCAAAGGCTGGAAACTACATATTTTGAACAACAAAAAAGAAGAACTCCTTTTGGAGTTCATCAAGGATTGGACCTATCGCATTCTCCTCATCAGCAACATCAATGATCCGGATGCAATCAAAGAATACGAACGCGATACCAGATTGGACGAGGTGATCGTGGTCAATCACTTCGAGGAGGACGAATCCACTGGGAATCAAGTCTATATCAGTGTGGAAGACATCGATTCCTTCCGCAGGATCCAGCAGATTATTTTAAGAGGTATGATCTACTCCGATACGAAACGGACCGTTTGTCCGTTCTGTGGCGGTCACTTAAGCAAGCATCCGCTTCACGGTCACTATCAATGCGACGATTGCATGATCCAGATCAAAGAAGACAAATGTCCAAATACATCAAAGTCTTATTATTATACCGATACCACTTTGCAAAAAGTCGATACAACTAATCAAAATGGAGTTCGAGATGAGGACAATTTCTTTTATAAAAGAGAAATCGAATCCTCGATGTATTTCAGAAATATCACAAATATCGTTGAGAATGGTGGAATCGTGTGTCCGCATTGTCAGGAAGTACATAAGAAATGATGATTCGTATCTAAACCCAATATAAAGGAAAAGGTTTCAAAGAGAAAAAGTCATTCTCTTGAAACCTTTCTTGTAAATTGATGGTGATTCGTAGCCTAATCGATTTTATCTAAACAATACAAATGGGTCTATCAAAAAGAAACTTGGGTATATTCTGTAGTGTTCTACAAATGTTATATCAGCGTCTTTACAGATTCTCTTTCGTGTAATTCGGTTTTGACTTGAACTTGCTGAGATTTGTTGGGATTGTTGATGCAAGCAATCATCGCCGAAAATGCTTTCTTGGCATAGTACTCCTTATTTGCACCAGAAGAAGTGAGCTTTGGCGCTAAGTTGTTGCACAACAGAGTATTGTCGAAGCTTATGATCGATACATCCTCGGGGATATTTAATCCTTTAATACCCAAAAACGTATAAATCCATTGTGCTGCTGCATCGCAGTGTGCTCTGCTATGAAAAACTGAGACACACTTCCCCCCTGCAAGAGGATGATGTATAATAGAGAAGAATATGGGAGAAGAGAAAATGAC
>JAFGQH010000053.1 GCA_016935815.1 Bacilli bacterium
ATTCTCCTTTCCAATACATACACGATTGGTGGTACGATCAGTAATTGCAAAGCAATCCCAGGTATTCCAGGTACGAACATCGCAAATGTTCCGAAAATTGCCGGCACATCAAGTGTCAGTACGGAAATCATAAACCAAGTAACTAAAAAAGCGACGATCATTCCAGCAAGTTTCGCCAGGAGGAAACTCAAATAGATATTCCATTTGAATTTATGATAGAGCAAACCGCTGATAAGTCCGTATGTGGCAAGTTCAAAAGCCATATAAATACCGATGAGGAAAGGCGGCATACCAATTAAAATCCCAATAAACACACTCAGTACACCAATGATGATACCGCTTCTTGATCCCAGCAGCATCGCTCCGATAAACACCGGTAAATGCATAGGCAGTAGAATAGATCCCAAATTCGGGCCGCCAAAGAAGTGGATTGCTTGAGGTATCACAACCCCCAAGGCAACGAATATCCCTATCAATACCAACTCTCTTGTTTTCATCCTGCACCTCCACAAACTCTCGTAACCATTATATATGAATTCAATATTTTTGCAAGAAAAACACTTTTATAGGATTTCTTATTTGAATTCCAATTATGTTGAATTTTGTTATATACTATTATTATAAGAATCAAAGGAGAATAAGAATGCTGCATTGGACAAAACAAGAAGCTAGAGAATATCTCTTAAGGTATCAATATATTAACACTGAATTTGCGACTAGCCTTATGCAAGTCTTCCAAAGAATCCAAACAATCCAAGTGGATCCCTTGAATGTTGTGGGCACAAATATGGAGTTGGTTTTACAAGCAAGAATCAAAGATTTCAAACCAAAGGACCTCTATTATGCATTGTATCGTGACCGAACAATAATTGATGGTTGGGATCGCCAAATGAGCATGTTTTTGACAAGCGATTTCCCAAAATTCAAGCTGGTTCGAGAACAACGAGCAAAAGCGGATTTACAAGTTGTTAAAAAATATCTGGGTTTTGATTCTTCAGAACACATTGATGATGTTTTGAACGAGATTAGAACCAGGGGGCCACTTTTTTCAAAGGACATTTCCTTTGGAGAAGTTCAAAACAATCGTTGGGGAAGAAACAAACCCTCCGCATCGACTTTGGATTATCTTTTCTTTTTGGGAAAGATTGGCGTCTATGATAGAAACAAAACCCAAA
Source organism: Bacilli bacterium (assembly GCA_016935815.1). Taxonomy (GTDB): domain Bacteria; phylum Bacillota_I; class Bacilli_A; order Izemoplasmatales; family Hujiaoplasmataceae; genus 4572-104. The sequence goes on from JAFGQH010000053.1 coordinate 1,176, forward strand.
AACAATATGATTTGATTGAAAATCTGATCCCGAATCACAATGATCCATTTCCATTTCTAGATTTGGAATCGTTCCTGGATTGTTATGTATATAGACGAATTCAAACATCCGGTTTAACCAGAAACAAACAAGTTCCGTTTTATGGCGCTTATATCAATGATGCAAAAACAAGAACGAAACATATCAAACGACTTGTTGCGAATAAGAGCGTTACTGAGATTAAAGTGGAAGGCATCTCGGAAATTCTCTATGCACCAACGAGTGGACTTGATCTTCAGGACAAGATTCAAGATAGGATTACATTCCTTGCACCGCTTGACAATCTGATATGGGATCGAGTCATGTTAAACTCCCTATTCGATTTTGATTATACATGGGAGGTGTATACCCCTGTAAAAAAAAGGAAATATGGGTATTATGTTCTTCCTATCATCAGAGCAGCAGACATCATCGGTAGAATCGAATTTGAGAATTACAAAGGAATCGGACCGCTTCAAGTCAAATCCATTTGGCTGGAAGATAAATACAAAGACACAAAGGCATATCGCGTAAAATTACACCAAGCGTTAAAGCGCTTCTGTCGTTATTTGGACGCGCCATCTTATATAATGGATAATCAGGAGGTTCTTGTATGAAAACAATCGGGTTGATAGGTGGTATGAGTTGGGAATCCACTTTGGACTACTACCGAATCATCAATGAAGAGACGAAAAGTGCTTTAGGAGGATCCCATTCATCCAAATGCTTGATCTATTCATTTGACTATCATGAATTGGAAGCGTTGATGAATCAAGGCTCATGGGACAAACTAGCTCAATTGGTTTCGGAACAGGCAAAAAAATTGGAAAAAGCAGGTGCTGAATTATTACTGATCTGCGCGAATACTGTACATTTGGTTGTTCCACAGGTGGAGTCAAAAGTAGATATTCCAATCCTCCATATCGCAGAAGTGACAAGTTCCTCAATTCAAAAAATGGGATTGAAAACGGTTGGTTTATTAGGAACCAAATTCACAATGGAAAGCAGTCTTTACCACGATATCTTGAGTGAATCCGGTATTACTTGCTTGACTCCGGACTCGAAAGAGAGAGATGAGATACACCATGTCATATATCATGAATTGATTTTAGGTAAACTTCTGGACTCCAGTAGAGAACGATTTGTAGAAATTATAAACCACTTGAAGAACAGAGGAGCTCAAGGCATCATTTTGGGTTGCACGGAGATTCCTTTGTTGATTCATCAATCGGATACAGATTTACCTATCTTCAACACAACTGAGATCCATGCGAAAGCTGCTGTCAGAACAGCTTTAGCAAAAGAATAAATGCACAAGAAATGAACAATTATTATTTTTATAGCACTTTTTGTTTTTTAGTGATATAATAAATGAAAGCGGGGTGTGACCATGTATCGATCAAAATTTGCCAATCTCGACATTGATGACCTTTTTAAAGCTATGACGAAATTGGAAACAGAAGAAGAATGTTATCGTTTCTTTGAGGATCTTTGCACAATTAAAGAAGTTTTGGATATGGCACAACGTTGGAAAGTTGCAAAGATGTTAAAAGATAAAGTTCCATATCAGGAGATAGTCAAAGAAACAAAGGCGTCGACGGCGACCATATCTCGGGTAAGCAAATCGCTGACGTATGGGGCTGACGGATACGAATTGATGTTGAAGAAATTGCAAAATAACAAAGAATAGAATTGCAATTGTAAGCAATTCTATTCTTTTTTTATTTGATGATAACGTTTACTTACAAATAACGCTTTACTTTGATAAAGCGATAAAGTATAATGAATATCACGAGGTGAATAAAATGAAAAAATTACTAGGAGTTATTTTATTGTTTTTAGTGTCAATGACCATGATCGGTTGTGACAATGGTCCGGTCAATACTTGGGTCGGTATCGAAGAGAGAGGGTATTTTATCGTAGGGCTTGATGACACGTTTGCGCCGATGGGATTCCGCGATAATGACGGAAACTTGATTGGCTTTGATGTGGACCTAGCAAAAGAAGTGAGTGATCGATTAGGTGTAGAGGTTCGTTTTCAACCTATCGATTGGGATTCCAAAGTGTTGGAATTGAATAGTGGGACTATTGATATGATATGGAATGGTTTGACGGTTACAGAGTCACGCCAAGAAGAAATGCTGTTTTCCAATCCGTATATCGCCAATACTCAAATGATTTTAGTTCGAAAGGATTCAGGTATAGATACAATTCAAGATCTTGCCGGATTGAAAGTAGGGGTACAAATCAGTAGCGCATCCGAAGAAGCCGTCAATGCGAATGCAATTGTTGACCAATTGGGAGAATTGGTCCGGTATGACACTTTCAATGCTGCTCTGTTAGAACTTGACAATGGTACGATAGACGCAGTGGTTATTGATGAAATCATGGGAAGATATGTAATTAGTCAAACGGATAATACTTACGATGTAGCAAGTGAAAATTTCGGAGAAGAAGAGTATGGAGTAGGATTCCGTCTGGAATCAACTCAAATTAAAGATGTGATCAATCAAGTGTTGCAAGAGATGATTGACGACGGAACAGCTACCGAGATATCCGTGACATGGTTTGGTGAGGACATCTTTATTCAATGATAACGTATCTACTGGACACCATTCAATATCTCGCTTCTGGAGCATTGGTGTCCTTGAAGATATTCTTCGTTACACTTGTATGTTCTCTTCCGATCGGGATTGTATTGTCAATGACATACAGATTACATCCGATTCTTCAAAGAGTGATTGCATTCTACACTTGGCTCTTTCGGGGAACACCTTTGATGTTGCAATTGTTCTTTTTCATGTATGGTTTACCTGCATTTGGAATACCGGTCGATCGAATGATGGTTGCTTATATCGCATTCATCATCAATTACAGCGCTTATTTTACAGAAGTGATTCGTGCCGGCATTGAAAGCCTTCCAAAAGACCAACAGGAAAGCGCTGCCGTTATGGGAGCCAATACTATGAGAATTTATCGGTCCATCATAATGCCGCAAGCAATCCGAATCCAAATCCCTGTAATTACAAATGAAGTAATTACATTGATTAAAGATACTGCTTTGGTAACGGTGATCGCTTTATCGGACTTGATGCGAAATGTCAAAGAAATCGTGTCTAGAGATTTCACCATATCACCATTTTTTCTAGCTGCCATATTCTATTTGTTAATGAGTTTCTTGATTATTCAAGCATTCCGAAGGATTGAAAAGAAGTATGATTTTATGAATTGATCTGCTTAATGAGCGTTTTGTTTCATGTAAACGCGTATCCGGTTTATAATGTAACCGAGGTGATAGCAATGGGTAAGTATGATGACAAAATCAAGGCTTTATCAAACCTTCAGTTTCGTGTTACACAGGAAAACGGAACAGAACCCCCTTATCAAAATCAGTATGATCAAGAATTTCGAAAAGGGATTTATGTGGATATCGTTTCCGGAAAAGTACTGTTTACTTCAAACGAAAAGTTTGAATCTGGTTGCGGATGGCCATCCTTTACAAATCCGGTAACAGATAATGAGATTATTCGCAAAAAAGACTTTTCACACGGAATGATCCGCACGGAAGTAAGAAGTAGGGATGCCAACAGTCATTTGGGACATGTTTTCAATGACGGTCCGAATGGATCCTTGCGATATTGTATCAATTCCGCAAGTCTGAAGTTTATTCCATACGAAGAACTGGATGAAATGGGATACGGTGAATATAAAAAACTGTTCTCTGAACAATGAATTGTAATAATCAAAGCACTTGGCATGAGCTAAGTGCTTTTCTCATACGCGGACGTTTTTTGTATTTATTAAAATACAAGGATTTGATTTTTCGTGTATAATAGAAGGCAGGTGATGAAATTGATTCGTATGATTATAGCAGATTTGGATGGAACCTTAATTAAAAATAGTCATGTCTCTGAAGAAACCATGAGAGCAATAAAAAGACTTCAAGAAGATGGATATGTATTTACGGTAGCGACAGGTAGACATGTTACTGCGGCAACAAGCTTAATTGATCAACTTCAAATTGAATTTCCAGTGTTATGCAGCAATGGAGCTTATGTAGGGGTTCCTTCAAAAAACAAAATCATAAAAGAGATTTGTATTGATGAAACATCCGTTTTGGACGCTGTTGATATGATTAACAGATTCGGTTCGGATTTTTTGCTATATACAACGAAACGGATTGTCGCAACCAAACAAGCAAAAGAGAAACTGGAAAGCCGAATCGGATCGATTCCAGCTCATGTCATTGATTTGAATGAAATTCCTGATTTTATTTCGGAAGGAATTGTCAAACTCCTCATTATAGAAACAGATCCATCAAAGTTTCAACAAATGTATCGACATTTCAAGGACAATAAAGAACTATCCATCGTTTCAAGCAACAAGGACTTTCTGGATATTGGAAGCCAACATTCATCCAAAGGAAACGGACTGAAAGAGTTATGTAAATATCTTGGTATCGGTTTAGATGAAGTAATTGCGGTGGGTGATCAAGAAAATGATATTTCGATGCTACAAGTTGCCGGAGTCGGAATTGCTATGGGCAATGCATCCGATACCGTCAAACAAGCTGCGAACTTCGTAACCAAATCGATTGATGAAAATGGGTTTAGTGTAGCGGTTGAACGTTTTCTATATCATGCTCAAGGAAAGGAAGACTGAAATCAAATGAAAACAATATTTGAAACTCAAAAAGGTTTTTTCCATCAGGAAAAGACCAAATCCTACCAATTTCGTATGGAACAATTAAAGAAACTTCAAAATCTGATTCTTGAATATGAAACACAGATCAGTGAGGCGTTATACCAGGATTTGCACAAATCAACATTTGAAAGCTATTCTACTGAAATCGGATATTGTCTTCATTCCATTCGATATGCAATCAAACACTTGAAACGTTGGATGAAACCTAAAAAAGTATTCACTCCATTCTACATATTGAATTCGAAATCTTATATTGTTTCGGAACCGCTTGGAACAGTGCTGATCATCGGACCTTATAATTATCCGTTCCAATTAGTGATAGAGCCATTGATTGGAGCGATCGCGGCTGGAAACACCGCGATAATGAAACCCAGTGAAATGAGCCCTAAGACGGAAGAAGTGCTTGGGAAATTGATTAATGACAACTTTGACCCCGCATATCTAAAGATTGTGACAGGAGACTATTTAGTCACTCAAGAATTGTTGAAGTATCCGTTTGATCATATCTTTTTTACTGGAAGTACCAGGGTCGGACAAATCGTATACGAAGCAGCGAGCAAAAATATGACTCCAGTGACACTGGAACTTGGAGGAAAAAGTCCTACGATTGTTGATGAAACCGCAGACCTTAATAAGGCTGCCAGAAGGATAGCTTTTGGCAAGTTTATGAATGCTGGACAAACTTGTATCGCTCCAGACTATGTATATGTTCAGGAATCAGTACATGATAAATTTCTAACGGAGTTGAATGCGATCACTACGAGTCTATATAGTCATTATGAAGATTTTGGACACGTAATAAATGAAAAACATTTTCATCGTCTAATGAAATTGATCGATCATGAAAAACTGGCGAACAATCATTCCTCAGAGGAAAGTAAAAAGTTCATATCTCCAACAATTCTTAAGAATGTGACATGGGAAGACAACGTTATGAAGGAGGAGATTTTCGGCCCGATTCTTCCTGTTTTATCCTATTCCGATTTGGATGAATTGATTGAATTTCTAAAACAGAAAGAGAAACCGCTAGCTCTCTATTTCTTTAGTAAGAATAGATCAGCTCAAAAAAAGGTTCTTTGCAAATTATCATTTGGTGGCGGTGCAATCAACGATACATTAATGCATATAAGCAACCATCATTTGCCATTTGGAGGGGTTGGAAACAGCGGTTTTGGTGCATATCATGGTAAGCATTCATTTGATCTTTTCTCTCACCAAAAAGGGTATACAACTCGGACTTTCTTGATGGATCCTCCGATCGCATATCCACCATATACAAAAACAAAAGAGTCTTTAATTCGAAAGATCATTAAGTGATCTGTAACATCCATTTGTTGTAATAGATATCCTTTGCCACATAGGATTTTTAATTACATCATGATATAATATTATTTTAGTAAGTCTCATATGATATCGGAGGGGGATACATATGGATTATTTAGTACAATTTCAGATGAACATTTTCACGGTAGTGATCTTGATTATACTATTCGTGACGATAAAGAGAAAGGCAGAAGTTAATGGGTTTGGTCAACAGATACTAAAATTGGCTGTAGTGGTAAGTGCAATAGCAATTTTGGTTGAGCCTTTGACTTGGATTCTTGACAACACACAATTCTTTGGCTCGTTTGTATTGGAATATGGAACCAATTTCTTGTTGATCATCCTAGGTCCGATCATTGGAGGTTTAATGTTGACCTATGTTGATTATTATATCTTCAAAGACTTGTCTCGAATCAAGAAGAAGTATTTCTATATGCATGTAGCAGCCGGTACATTAATCATGTTAGTCGTGAATGTTTTCTTTCCAATCTATTTTAGTGTGGATCAAGCATCAAACACTTACCAACAGGGAGATTTCATGTGGGTCCAATATGTTGTGATTGGTTTGATGTATCTATATATGTTGTATTTTCTTATGATCAATCGCAGGAAAATATTTCAGCATGTTGTACGGATATTCATTTTCTTCTTTGCATTACCAATTATTGGGATGATTGTTCAAATGATCAATGTTAATTTGTTATTTGCCTGGAATTCGATCGCACTAGCATTGATAGTGTGCTATATTTTTCTGGAATCCACTAGTGGAGCCAGGGATTATTTGACGCAATTATTTAGTCGGCAAAGCAGCGAAGCATATATACACAAATTGATTGAACAGAAAGTTCCTTTCACATTCGTTATGATTGATTTAGACAAGTTCAAACATATCAATGATGAATATGGGCATTTGCGCGGAGATAATATTCTTGTTAGTTTCAGGCGGATTCTGGAAAAGGCATTCTCTCCAAACAAATTGGTCTCTCGTTTGGCGGGAGACGAGTTCATCATTGTCGTGGAAAATGTCTTCAATAAAAACGAAACTATAACAAGAATCTACGATTTGTTAGCTGCATCAGATGATGAAGTATTACAGAAAATGACTTTCAGCATGGGAGTCAAACCATATGAGTCCGGTTTATCAATGGATGATTTATACTATGCAGTAGATCGCAAGATGTATGCAAATAAAGAACGATAATAAAAAAATTTATATATGAGGTGAAAGTATGGCGGAAAAAAGAATTCTGTTAGCTGAAAAACTGGTAACAAAAGATCCGAAAAAACTATCCATGTTGATTGGGTTCGATGGTTTCAAAGATGAAATCATCCATGTTGTTGACAAGCGTCTCGATAGCAATCATTTTGTAAGATTGGATAAGATCGAGGCATTGGCCAAACGCATTGAGAAAGCAAGTGGCTTGTCTACCAACATCGAGCTAGTACCTACTGCCGAAAAAATCGGAGGAAACGGGCCGATTATGTGTAATGCTTTATCCAAGCACAAATCAGATATCACATATATTGGGGCTTTAGGATATCCTACAATTGATGATGTCTTTAAACCGATGGAAGAAAATGTAAAATTGTTTTCGATTGCGACAAATGGACATTCCGATGCTCTTGAATTTGATGATGGAAAACTGATTCTTGGTAAGATGGCATCCTTGAATGATGTCACATATGAACGTTTGATACAGATGTTCGGGTTTGAAAACCTAATATCTTTGTTATCGAATATTGATATGTTTGCATCCGTAAATTGGTCCATGTTACCTCATATGACGGACATCTGGAAAAAGATGATTGAAGAAGTATTGCCAAAATTACCACAAAAGCAACAAAAACCTTTGTTCTTCATCGATATCGCAGATCCGGAAAAAAGAGAAAAACAAGAAATCCAAGAAGCTTTGGGATTGTTGAAGCATTTCCGGTCCCATTTCAAGGTCGTATTGGGTCTCAATAAAAAAGAAGCATATGACGTTGCGGATGAATTGGATTTATTTGACAGTGAATCTTTGAGACATATGCAAGTATCTTTGGAAGATCTCAACATGGAATTGTATGAATTTTTGCAATTGGATAGTGTTGTTATCCACCCGGTCGACAGATCTTGTTGTGTTGTGGATGGCACTTTTTACACAGAAGAAGGCCCATATATAGCCAAACCAAAATTATCCACCGGTGCAGGTGACAATTTCAATGCCGGCTTTGTATTGGGATTGTTACTCGGATTGGAACCGAATGAAGCTCTGCTGACCGGAATGTCAACCAGCGGTTTCTATGTCAGAAATGCTAGAAGTCCAGAATTCAAGGAATTATCTGAATTCATAAAAGATTGGGCTACTGGTAAAATTCACGAAGATTAGGATGTATCAACACTTTGGTTTTAGGCCAAGGTGTTTTTTACATTCATCCTCGTAAAAATAAGTTAAACAAGGAGGACAAATATGGTTCAAACACAAATGATTCAACTCCAAACACATCAGGATAGTGAAATGATCTTAATCACGAATCAAATTCAAGATATCGTGAAAAATAGCTTGATTACAAATGGCACCGTAACACTTTTTGTTCCTCATACCACCGCGGGAATCACGATCAATGAAAATGCGGATCCGGATGTAAAAAGAGATCTGCTTCTCGGGTTAGAACGAGCCGTTCCCAGAAATCAAAGGTTCCAGCATTTTGAAGGAAATTCACATGCGCATATCAAAGCATCTATTGTTGGATTCCATAAATCCATTTTATTGGTTGACAAAAAACTGATACTTGGAACATGGCAAGGAATCTATTTTTGTGAATTTGATGGACCTAGAAATCGCAAGCTGTATATCCAGATTTCTGGTGAATAATTGGTTGCCAAATAAAAAGGATCTTCCGGAGAAGATCCCTTTTTTTAGTTTTCTTTCTTAAAGCACATGAACCAATCTAAGCAGTACTTGTCTTTGCTATTGTCTTCCATTCTTTCCTTGGCGGTTCCGCAAGATCCGGCCGTAGGAATGATGACATCATCTCCAGGTCTCCAGTCAGCAGGAGTTGCGACACTGTCGCTGTCTGCTTTTTGCAATGCTTGAATGATTCTTTTGATTTCATCAAAGTTTCTACCGGTTGATAACGGATAGTACAAAATCGTACGGATGATCCCCTTAGGATCAATCACGAATACTGCTCTGACAGCTTGTGTGTTGGATTGATTTGGTTGGATCATTCCATATTTTCTAGCGACATCCATGCGAATGTCTTCAATGAGAGGAAATGTGACTTCCAAGTTCTTGTGACCGTTCCATTCCAATTCATTGATTTTTCGTAACCAAGCGATATGAGCATAGAGCGAATCAACGGACAGTCCGACCAATTCGGTGTTCAATGCCTTAAAATCGTCCATCATGCTAGCAAATGTCATGAATTCAGTGGTGCAAACCGGAGTAAAATCTGCCGGATGTGAAAACAGAATGACCCATTTTCCTTCGTAATCATGAGGGAAATTGATTTGTCCCTGTGTTGTTGTTGCTATAAAACTTGGCGCTGCATCGCCGATAAGTGGCATCGAGTAAACTTCTCTTACATCTTCCATAAAACATATTCTCCTTATTATATTTTTTTCATACAATCCGGACAGATGCCTATCAGATTTACTTGTTCATTTTCGATAGTGAATCCGGGTATCCGTGTAGAATCATATGATGTTGACACCTTGGGTACATCGTAAATGGTATTGCATATTTTACAGGTAAAGTGTGAATGACCTTCATCTTTAATTTCATAGCGTTTCTCATTGTTTGAAGTGTTGATTGATTCGACTAAGTTATGCTCAAGAAACAGATTCAAGACATTGTAAACAGTCGTCTTTGATAATGTTGGTAGACTATCGATAAGATCTCGATATATGTCATCTACGGTAGGATGATTTCGACTGGTTTCAAGATATTCATAAATCTTTTTTCTTGTGATTGAGGGGCTAATACCCAACTCTAAGCATTTTTTTGTAAAATTGTTTCCCATACTACATGTTTCCTTTCACTATGATGGTAGGTAATACACCTATATCATAGCATATTTTTTGAATTTAGCATTACTTTAACTCTGAGCGGATGAACCACAATTGTTTATCATATCCCAGAATGTGATCTTCCAAAATAGAGACGGTCCCGAAATCATCTATTGCATTGGTGGTCTCTCTGATTTCCGTTGCTTTTTGTCTGAGATTCATATAGTCATCCAAAACTGTTTGAAATGCTTCTGTAACAGAATAATCCTTGCTTTCAAGTTCTTGAACATTAGAGGTTGAAAGAAATTCTTTCAGTGATGCTTTGGGGTAAAATCCCAACATTTTGATTCTTTCTGCTATCTCATCAAATTTCTCAAATAGGTCATCATATAACGTTTCAAGATATACATGAGCTTGGTGAAAACCTCTACCTTTGACATTCCAATGCAAATTATGTAATTTGACATTGAGCACGCCAATATCTGATAAATACTGGTTTAGTTTATTTACTTGTTTTTCCATAATTTATTACTCCTTTTCTATTAATTGTAATCATTACAATATTATAATAACATCAATCGTTGGATAAGTCAAGGTATTTGCTCGATATAAATAGCTTTTTTCATTTGAAATCTAGATAGGTATTTTTTGCAAAGAAATATCATGATATACTATTATAAATAAGCAAACTATGAAAGAAGAGGAGTTGTAATGGACCATTCTAACCATGACAACAAAATTCTTCGATTGATCCGAACCAACCAGCAATGGTTGGGGTTTGTTGTAGTTGCTTTGGCATTGATTTATGCTTTCTTTCATATTTTTTATGAACCGAGACATATTGTTGTTGATATTCTTTATGGTTCTTTCTTTTTATTGTTGCTATGGGGATTGTATCATGCATTTCATATGGAAAAGCAACAAGCCAAATTCATATCATTCAACAATCTGGATGGTATATTTGCAGCTTTAGCTGTTATGGTGACTTATAGCATAGTGCATTTTCTTGATGTCTCAAATGTATTGGCATCTAGTTTTATTGGTCTAGTTGGGTTTTTGTTTTTACGCAAGTATCAAGTTGCTATATATTGCGGTTCCTTTGCTGGAATGGTATCTGTGGCTTTGTTCGGTTTTGAAGAGGTTGTTGTGTTAGCATTGATTTGTGCTTTCATATTTATCTTGACCAAACCTTTGTTCTTCGGATATGGAGGGAAACTTGGTACGATCGCTTTCATGTCTTCGCTAATTACATTCAGCATATTTGATAAGGAGTATCTTGTCGTTTCATATGATTTCTCATTATGGCTCTTATTGCTGACAAGTGTTGTAGGTGTTGCCTTAACATTTTATTTTCAACATTACTTTCATGTTTCAGCGGTCTTTGCATCTGCTATCTTCAGTTTTATTTTTGCGTTGCTTATATCGCAGTTAGCCCCATATTATTCTTCATATACTGTGGTATTTTATGCAGCGAGCTTTATCGGAATGTCCAGTCAGAAGCACTTGCCAAATGTCTTCTTCGTGGTACTAGCGGGGCTCATACTGGGATTCTTTTATTTCCTTTTCTTCGAATTTTTCCATGGTTTAGGAGGAAAACTGGGATTGATGGCCATGATGAGCGTTATCATCACATCGGGATTATCCAGTTTCTTTAAAAAATACAAAATGTTAAAGGAGTCATAATGAAACAAGAAATCAAACCATTTCCATTAATCCATCCAACGACAATCGTCGTGGTCGGAACAATCATCAACGGATTGCCAAACTTTACAACAATAGGTGATGTTGCAGTCGCTGGATTGAATCCACCCTTAATCATGATCTCATTGAATGAAAAACACAATGCGATGCGATACATCGACCAATATCATACAATGAGTGTCAGTATTCCTACCAAGGATATGTTGAAAGAGGTCGATTTTGCAGGGATCCATTCTTCTAAAGAAAAAGATAAAAGCAACTTATTTGAATCGGAATTGGTTGAGGGGTTGCCATTGGTGAAAAACGCTCCAATCAATCTGATTTTGAATGAAATCGATCGGATGCAGGTAAAGCAAAGAATCATTTTGGTATGTGAAGTAACACATACCTATATTGATTCCAAGTTCCTTCAAGACAAGTCTTTGAATCTTACAACTATCGAACCAATTCTTTACGGATTGGATAATCGCTATTACACAATTGGAGAAGCGATTGGTCAGGGCTATCTTGAGGGAAAGAAACTGAATCAATAAAATTGCATTAAAAACGACTTCAGATCATGCTATAATGCTTGTAATGAGACGAGGAGAATACAGTGAAGAGAATATTGATTTTCATCATTATCGCTTTGATTGCGGGAGCAATCATGGGATATATTGAATACAATCATCATCATGAAGAACAAGAAGTAACAACAACAATCGCATCAACCAGCACTATCTCGGTCAATGAATAGTCTATTGGAGGTCAGTATGGTCACGTTACGTAAGATAAATATGGATAATTTTGAAGAAGTCATTCACTTGAAATTATCTGGCTCAGATAAAGAAATGGTCGCTAGCAATCTATATAGTTTGGCAGAGGCATATGCAGATTCGGTCAGTATTGCGAGAGCGATTTATAAGGATGAATTCCTTGTGGGATTCATTATGTATGATTACAACGCTATTGAACAGAAAGGTTATATCTCCAGATTGATGATTGACATGCATCACCAAGGAAACGGGTACGCTGAAGCCGCAATGAGGATTGCCTTGACCGACTTGAAAACGAATCCGGACATCCAAAGAATCCAGATCTCTTATGCACCTAACAATGTCAAAGCAAGGGCTTTGTACTATAAATTAGGTTTTGTGGAAAATGGAGAAACGGTTGCGGATGGAGAACTTGTCGCGATGATAGAACTAAACAAACAATAAAGTCGATATTTCGCATATTTTGGCGATTCTATTGCGTATTGAAAGGAAAAATATTATAATGTTTTATAACAGATAATACAATATATAGTAATAGGGGAGAAAATAATGACAATCAAAGACGTATTAGAAAATGAAAGAAAAGAACTTCAAAGTGTAAAACGCCCATATGAATCAGTTGCTTTTTTAATCACAGCGGTACTATTTTTTCAACAATTCTTTTATTTAGTACTGAATTTCTACAATTTTGCAAAATCATCCGGGGGCTGGTTTAGTTCAGCGAACTTTACCAACGCGAACCTTCAAGGGTTCATAGTCAGAATCGTCAATATTGATAATTCAAGTTGGATCATTGTGATTTTGGCAATTTTAGCGTGGCTATTTTATTATGCGGCTATATTCTTGTTGGTATGGAATTATGCAAGAAAACAAAAACTGGCGAAATGGACTTGGACTTTATTTGTAGCTTTCGGACCAACCATTCTGTTCGTTCCCGCATATATTTGGTTTGTGATTTATGCATACCGTTCCTATCTTGTTCGTTTTGCGAAACGTGTAGTAACGGAATTTAAGGAATTTAACCCAGAACAAAAATTCCCGGAAGAACAAGAATAATCTTTGTTTTTCAGAAACAATGACAGAGGAATTCCTCTGTCATTTTCTTTTAGAGATAGGATTGTTTCTATCTTGAGAAATGTTATAATAAGTTGAATTCTATTTTGGAGAGGTAAGTATGATACGGTTATTAACAGAACAGGATCGAGATGAAGTTCTAAACTATCTTTATCAAGATTCTGCTTTCAATATATTTCCGATTGGAGATATTGAGAGTTTTGGTTTTCAAGAAAATTTTCAGAAAGTCTATGCAGAGTTTGATGAGTTGGGGAACTACATGGCTGTGCTTCTGAAGTACCGAGACAATGGAATCTATTATACACATCTAGATTATTTCAATCCGGAGTTTTTTGAAGTTCAACCTCTATCCGAATTTCAACACTTCAGCGGGAAAACAGAAATCATGAAATGGGTGAATCCATATCTATATGATTTCAATCGAAGACAAATGTACTTCTGTAAAGCAAACAAACTCAAAGTAGAATCCTTAAGTGATCGTTCGTTTTTCACTAAATTGGAAACAAGAGAACAATGTGAAAAACTATATGATCTTCTAGCATCGATTGAGGAATTTGGTATTTATAAACGGGATAAGTCCGAATTTGTGGAAAACCATATGAAATCTACAAAAATGGGTGTCACAATGTTCATTACCTCCGAAGATAAGATTATCTCAACAGTTTCCACCACTGCAGAGACTACAAAAAACGCCATGGTAGTTGCTGTGGCTACCGATTTGAATCATCGAAATCAGGGTTACACTACGAAATTGATGACAGCTGTCATGGAGTACTATTTCAAAGAAAAGAATAAAGAATTATGCCTGTTCTATGACAACCCGCAAGCAGGAAAAATCTATATTCGCTTAGGTTTTGAACCAATAGGGAAATGGGATATGTATGACAAAAACTAAGCTTCATACAGCAACAAGGAGAGGGCACAATGAGCATGCAAAACGTTAAATACAAAGAGACATTCACTATCAAAACATATGAGGCGGATTTCTTGCAAAGAGCAAAGCCGATCACAATACTTGCTTACATGCAAGAAGTCGCAACCAATCATGCCTCGAGACTCGGCTTTGGATATGAAGATTCATATCAAAACGGCTTTATTTGGATTCTTCGAAATTCAAAATATGAATTTGATAGAATACCGAAATTAGATGAACAATTGGAAGTATATACTTGGCCAGTCGGATTGGATGGATTAAAAGCCTTAAGGCGTTTTGAATTCAAAATCAACGGAGAGTTGGTTGGTCATGGATACACACATTGGTTGATGTTGGATTTGCTGAAAAACAAACCGATTATTTCGGAATATTTTATCCGGAAGATGGAAGCACTCTATATGGATCAAAATGATATCTTCCAATTACGAAAAGTGCCGGCATGTTCACAAGGAAAAAGACGAAAAGAGATTATGATCGATCACACTTTTTTGGATTGGAACATGCATGTCAACAACATCATGTATGCAGATCTAATATCCTCAGCGTTGACCTTTGAAGAAGTCGAGCAGTATGATATTACCTCCTTACAGATTGAATATCTGAAAGAGTGTAGACAGAAAGATGTACTTGAACTGTATGTAGAATCAAGAAAAAATCATTTGATAATAGAAGGAAGAAAGGATTCAGAAGCAATGTTTCGAGCGTTGCTAGAACTGAAAGTGAGATAATGCGAGATATTTTATTGGAACATTATCAACGGTATCCATCCATGGAATTAATGGATTTTTTAAAATTGATCTATCAGAATTCTTATGGACCAAGACATCTTCACCGTAATCCAAATAGAACTATTATCCATCGGTATATGGTCAGCGAAATAGAAACAATGGAAAAGGAATCAAATTTGGATGTGGAAGACATCGGAAATGGATATGTCCGAATGCATTTACATCGAAATTCCGAAGGCTTTTTGAACCGAATAGAAGAGCTCTTCCATTTGTCGATGAATGAACCTATTTCAGAAGAGAACGCTATGAAACATTTCCATCATGAAGTAGAAAGATTAATAGAGTTGTTGAAGAAGCAGATAATCGCATTACCCTATGAGGAGTCCATGAAGATGATTGAAGAATATTATCTAAAAGGCCCCCATCCAGTGCATCATTCTAAGACCTACCAAAACCTCTATCACCCACACTACAGAGTAGTTGCCAAAAAGTTCATATAAAAGAGCTGATCATCCATATTATTTTCATAAATTATATGATATCATAATTGAGTATGGAGGGATATTTATGAAACGTGACGAAGATCGAGAAGATCGTATGGATCGAATGAAAGAATCCATGTTCAATATTGCTAAGTTGGAAGTTATTTTGGGTGTGATTGCGGCAATCATTTTGTTGTTGTGGTGGGCATTATCCAGATAGTAATGGAGATCATTTTACTTTCAAAGAATTTCTAAATGATTGATAAATAAAAAAAGGAATCCATCTATGATCGATTCCTTTTCTATTTATTTTATTAGGATTCAGCTGAGCCTGTGAGTCTTGCACGGATTCTTGTCGAGAAGAATTCAATCAACAAGACAACCGGGATTATTCCCCACAAACAAACAGCCACGACTCCGAAATTGAAACTTCCCAATGCATCGATCAAGGTGAATCCAATTCCGCCGGCTCCAACCATACCAAGAATGGTTGCATTCTTGACATTGATCTCAAAGCGGTAAATCGCAGTTGACAGAAAACTAGCAGTCAACTGAGGTAGGATACCAAATCGAATTTTTTGAAGCGTTGTCGCTCCAATCGAATCCAATGCTTCCAAAATACCTGTGTCAATATCTTCGATGACTTCCACATATAATTTGGAAATCATACCGATACTCGCAACTGAAATCGCGAGAACACCGGCCATGGCACCGCCTTTTACCCGGATGAAAATCAAACCCCAGATGAAGATTGGTACGGTACGAATCAAGGTAATGATCAATGATCCGACAAAGGATCCAAACTTACCTGTAATATTCTTACTGGAAAGAAAAGCGAATGGGATTGAAATGATCGCCCCAATCAATGTACCGACGAATGCAATCATTATCGTTTCATACATCAGATATGGTACCGCATATCTTTCAAAGGATAAGAAATACTTCAAAAGTACTGGTTTCTCCGGATTGGAGTCCGGCCAGAAGAAGAACTTGACTACATTTAACACTGCCTTCAATCCGGCATCATTGATTCCTTCAAAGGTGATGGCGGAGATACTCCAAATGGATAGAGCAGCGATGATCGCGATTGCGAATGTTTTCTTGAAGACGTTTGATGGTTCCTTATTCAACGTTCTTAATACGTCAGGAGATACTTGACCTCGTTCCATTATCCAACCCTCCTTCTCAAGAATCTAGATGTGTTCTCAATAATGACTACAGTTGCGAAAATGAAGATCAAAATAACCAAAATGCGGTCGTTTTGTGTTAGATTCTTCATTGATTTATCCAAATCGAATCCGATACCACCGGCTCCTACATAACCAAGGATGGCAGCGTATCGAATATTGATTTCAAATGCATATAGACTGATGGAATAAAAGATCGGTAAGATTGGCGGCATCAAGGCTGTCAAGAATGCTTTCTGTTTCGAAGCACCGGTGGATTGGATTGCATGATACGCACCCAAATCCAAAACTTCGATTCGTTCATAAAGCATCTTCGCGACGATACTGAAAGTGAATAATGCGATCGCAATCGTACCTGGTAATGGACCTAAATAGAAAATCATCTTGAAGAAGAATGCATAGATAAGAATAGGCAAAGTACGGAATACAGACAAGATGAATCTTGTGATGTTTACCACGGCTTTGCTTTTGGTAAGGTTCTGACTTGCCAAATAAGCAGCTGGCAGCGCCAAAACGGATCCTATCAAACTTCCTAAGAAGGACATTTGGATCGTTTCTAAAATCGGATCCACAACATAGGTCCAATAAGCCCAATCAACAGGGAAAAACCGTTGAATCATAGCGACTGGTCCAAGTTGAAAATCCATCAATCGTGAAATTAGTATTGTTAACGAAAAATCTGTGGCTTTGATTGCCATGATAAATACAATCGTGAAAATGATCAAGATATACGGCATGATCGGTTTTGGCGGAAGGACGACTGTATCTTTTTCGGTCTTAATTGGATCTGGGATAAAAATCCTTTTGAAGACGAGAAGTACCGGTTTTAAGAATTTCCAGATGAAACGGACAACAGGACCAAGGTATTTCCAAATAAACATAACGATTGGACCGATGTACTTCCATATGAATTTAATTACCGGATATAGATACTTCCAAATAAATCTTCCGAGAAGTTGGAATCCTCTTCCTATGAGTCGGAAGAATGATGTAATACCTTGCCAAACGAGATTCACAAGGGATCGAAATCCTTTGCCAATCGTTTGAAAGAATTTACCCAGATTTTGTTTGTTTTTTTTCATTATTCTCGATCCATGATTGGATCTTCATCGAGGATGTCATCATCTGTTAGATCGCGACCGTAAACCATCTTCAAGATATCATTGGTCACTTGTTCAGACGGACCGTCAAACACGATTTCGCCTTCGTGAATTCCGACGACTCGATGTGCGTATTTCAATGCCATATCGACATGATGCATGTTCGCTATGACAGTGATATTCAACTCTTTATTGACTTTAGAGAAATCAGACATGACTTGGTTGGCTGTAATCGGGTCCAAAGAAGCGACTGGTTCATCAGCCAAGATGATTTTAGGATCCTGTGCGATGGTTCTAGCCAATGCAACACGTTGCATTTGTCCACCGGACAATTGATCCACGCGCATATATGCCTTTTCTAAAATGCCAAGTTGTTCCAAGGCAGTCAATGCCATGATTTTATCTGTCTTTTTATAAGCCCCCGCCATGACCCTCAAGATATTCATATCAGCCACTCTAGCTGCCAAAACGTTCTTAATTACCGTAGTACGTTTTACCAAGTTAAATGATTGGAAAATCATACCAATGCTGCGTCTGAATTTTCGAAGCGATTTTCCTTTTAACGATTCATCCACTTTGATTCCGTTGACTTGCAGAGTTCCTGATGTAATATCATGCATTTTATTGATTAAACGAATCAATGTCGACTTACCAGCTCCACTCAATCCAATAACCGCTACGAATTCTCCTTGCTCTATTTCTAAACTGACATTTTTCAGTGCCTCTACCCCGTTTGGATAGATTTTCCCGGCATTTGTAAACTTTATCATAGTTACTCCTAGATTAAAGAAAAAGGCTTGCCAAGATAAGACAAGCCTTTCCTAGTTTGCTGTAATTACTCGACTAATGCAGCTGCAGCTCTAGCTGGGTCATAATCTTCATCTGATACAGTGATATATCCTTCATGTGAATATACAGCCATAACAGCGAGACCTTCTTCAGTTTGAGCGATATTGATGAATGCTAAAGTGATAGCGGCGATCAAATAACGATCCAAGTTAACAGTACTTACTGAAATAGTATCGTTCATGATGTTAGCTGTTACTCCAACAACATCAGTTTCATCCCAAACACTTTCAGTTCTTCCGTAAGTGCTTGTCCAGTCATCAGCGTAGTCTCTACGAGCGTCAGCGTAAATTGTACCAACGTCGCAAGTACCAGTTGCCAAACTTGCCATTGTGTCTCCGTATCCACCAGTGATTGTTACGGTACCTGTTACATCGTCAAATGTTTTTCCGAATTGTTCAGATAACCATACAGCTGGGTAGATGTATCCACTTGAAGAAGTAGCGGAACGTACACACCAGTCAAGATCTTTCACGTCATCCCATACCAATGTAGTACCAGCATTTACTTTATCAGCCAAAGCTCTTGCTTCTGTACTTGTACCAGCAATGATCAAACCTTTGTAGTATTCAACTTGGAAAGAGCTGTCGCCTTCTGTAGCAAGACCATCATTCCAGTCAGCTGGATCGGAACTGTCTTTGTTAAGACCAGCACGTGTAGCAGCCAAAATTACTTCGATAGGGCTGTTTGGAAGATCCTTATATGCTACATAAGTACCACCAGGCAAGAACCCGATGTCACCAGTACCAGCTAGTAATGCTTCACCAGCCGCTTCATAAGTTGAACTTACAAGAATTTCAACGCCACCGACAGGGAATCCCAGTCTAGCTAATTCGTTCTCCAACAATGTTGATAGAGGTTCTGTCATTTCCAAAATCTCATCTGCTGGACGAGATGGAACAAAGTATACTACCAATGTTTGATCGCTATAAGGACCAGTCAAAGCGGTAGTAGTTGTTGCTGCTGCAGTAGTGGTTGTTGCTGCTGCAGCGGTTGTAGTTGTATCACAAGCAATAAAGCTCAATGAAACAAACAATGCTACTAAAACTAATAAAACCTTTTTCATTCTTTTCCTCCCTATAAATGTATATAAAAACATTATATCACTGATTCTAATGTAATTGTAGTAAAAATTGGTTTTTTTTATAGAAAAATTACTTGTTTTTACTTAGATTACAAAGTTTCCACTTTCGAAGATGACAACCTCTTTTCCATCATGCGTTTTACCGATAATGGAAAGGTCTTCGCTACCGAACATGAAGTCGCTATGAGCCATGGAATGATTGTATCCCTTTTCTTTTAATTCTTCTAATGTCATATTAGTACCATTCTTGATATTGATGGTGTACGCACGTCCCAATGCCATATGGCAGGATGCATTTTCATCAAAAAGTGTATTATAGAAGAGAATCCCGGAATTGGAAATTGGAGAATCATAGCTGATCAAAGCAATTTCACCTAAATATCGGCTTCCCTCATCGAAGTTAAGTAGGTTCTCGAGGATTTCTTTATTGACTCTCGCATCATAATCAACAACTTTTCCATCCTTGAATTCCAACCAGAAATCTTCAATCAATTTGCCTTGGTAATCCAAAGGTTTTGTGGCTACGACTTTTCCGTTGACTCCGAACTTGTATGGCATTGTGAAATTCTCTTCGGTCGGAATATTAGGATTGAATAATAGTCCTTCAGGTGTATGTTCTCCTCCACCAGCCCAGATGTGTTCGTCAACCAACTTAATACTCAGATCGGTACCTAATTTGTTTTTGAAGTACAAGGTGTCAAAATGATAGTCGTTTAGGATTTTATTGTGAGCTAACATCCTTGCATTGTGTTCATTCCAATCTTGAATTGGATCATTTTCCATAGTGACTCTGGATGCATCTAAAATAGCTTTCCAGAGATTTTCAAGTGCTTTGTCTTCTTCCAAATTTGGGAAGACTTTCTTTGCCCAAATTGGGTTCGCTGCTGCAATGATAGTCCATTGTGATTTGGACCCCATCATATGGTCATAATAGAAAGACAGATTCTTTCTCATTGCGATATTATATGCTTGCAATTTATCTGGTGCCACATCTTGTTGTAAGTCTGGAACCGGTGATTTGATGGTGATAACCGCTCCGTTTTGTTCGATAAAATCACGATATTTATCCACTTGCCATTGTGCAACTTCACTAAGAGATTCCACGCTACGATATTCGTATCCATATAACGCTGTGTAATCATCAGACCAATTGACGACTACTTTTCCAGCACCGGCTAAATACGCTTCTTTCACGACTTCTCTGGCGATTTCCTTAGAATCTGTTGATGCATTTACAAAGACATATTGTCCTTTTTGTACATTCACTCCAATTTTCACTGCTAATTTTGCTAATTTTCGAATCAATATTTCATTCATATTTCAATCCGTCCTTTCACAATAAAGATTATATTCAAAAAAGCAGTGAAAGGCAACCTCCTAGACACGATTCCTTTATGTTTTTTTGTATTTGAATCGTTTTACCTTTATTTCTTGTCATGCAATAATGAAATCAAGAGTGGTGTATTACGGAAATCAAAAGATGCGACAGAAAAAACGATATTGTGGATTAGGGATTGTTTGTCTACTAATAAGTTTCCTATTGTTTTTGTTTGACAACGAACAAATACAGGTCTACAATGGTATTCGGATACATGCTTGGAGGCTCACAATGAAAAAATATACGGAATTTATCTTTAAAAATACAAAGGTATTGATTGCATTTGCAGTAGTCTATACCTTGTTTTCATTGGTAGGAATTTTTCAACTGAAATTAAACACCGATTTTTCACTTTTTTCAACCAATGATAATATCTACGAAGAGAGATTACAGCAAATGGAAGGCATTTATGGAGAAACCAACGAGACAATCTTATTGATTGAAACGCCAATCTTTACGGATTCTATGGTGTCCAACTATCGTGCACTTCAAGCCTATCTGGAAAGTGTTGATCATGTAGAGAGTGTTCAAGGAGCATTTCCGGCAACGATATTGATTGCGGGGGTATCACAAGATATTACCAATGTTTCAAGTGACGCTTTACTTCAATACTATGATTCCTTGGGAGATTTCTCCCCACATACGCTATCGTTAGGCTCACACTACTTTACATTCACGTTGATAACCGATTCGGAGTTCTCTAGAACCCAAATCAAAGCGTTGGAGTCTTATTTCGATCAAAATGATTACACGTATTATATATCTGGGGACATTTATAATCAATCCAAAATCGTGGACTATATCTTACAAATATTGCTCATTCTTCCACCGCTGACCATCATTACAATGCTCTTGGTTTTTCGCTGGCAGATGAAAGCAATCAAAGCGACATTGTTCAGTGTGCTTCCGGCAGTGATCGGATCTGTTTGGACGCTTGGGTTTATCGGTTGGCTTGGAAATGAAGTGTCGATTCTGACCGCTATCGTTCCGATATTCATCATAGTGATCGGTAGTGCGGACGGGCTTCATTTTATGAGCCATTTCCAGAATTCTCGAATGTTGGGAAAAAATGCAAAAGACGCCATCATCGAAACATTGGAAATCGTTGGAGTTCCAATGATTATTACAACATTGACAAGTATCGCAGGATTCCTAGCTTTGTTGTCGATGAATACATCCAGTGTTCAAGATTTGGCAATCTTCAGTGCTTTGGGCATATTATTGGCCGGGATTGCCACTTGGTATATATTGCCACTGATCCTATCCCATGATGTAGACGTTACTCCAAAGCGGAAAGAACGTTTCCATGTTGATTTGTCCAAGCCTTTGAAAAAAGTATGGGGATTACCAATCTTAGTTGTAGTTGTAGTTATTGCTGCTCTTGCAGGGCTGTTCTACTCAAAGATCAATAACGAATTCAGCATGCTGATGATATATAAGGATTACACAGTAGTCGTAAAAAATGCCGAAAAGGCAGAAGAAATCAACGGAGGAAGTATTCCCTTGTTTGTGCTTGTTCCTCTTGAAGAAGACGCAACTACTTTGGACTCATTGAATCGGGTAACAGCAATTGAAACAGCACTCAATGAATCCGGTGATGTCAATAAAGTCATTAATCCATATGATATGCTACAGATTATATATAATACGCAATATGCTGGAGATATTCCTAGTGATTTCGTTTTAAGTACAATCTATAATAATGTTCTAGTCAGCAATGCAACCACGATCAACAATCTAATATCCACAGACAAACAATATGTAAGGTTGCTGGTGTTTTCCAAAGATTTGGAGAATGATACCCTGGATCAAATCGAGCAAATTGTTGCAGACACGGATAATACAGCATCTGTAACGAGTGTTCAATACCTGATCAAAGATCTCAATGTCAGTATCACTAGCATGCAAATCAACTCGATTCTACTTTCATTGGGATTGATATTCGTGATGTTACTGTTCTCCTTAAGGCGATTTGTTATCGCACTTCTAAGTGTCTTGCCAATCATAATTACCATTTTCGCGCTATATGCATTCCTGGGAATATCGCAAATTCCACTCAACATAACTACTGTGGTGATTTTCAGTATTACTATAGGCGTCGGTATCGATTATGCGGTTCACTACAGCAGTGTTTATAGATATTACCTAAAAAAGGGAAATTCTAATCAAGACGCCATCCAATTGGCCTATGACAATACCTCTAGACCAATCATCGCAAATGCATTGGGCATCTCATTAGGAATGAGCGTATTGATGCTTTCGCCGCTTACCATTCATTTCAATGTCAGCTCTTTGATGTGGGTCAGCATGATCATCAGCGTCTTTATGACATTAACATTTTTGCCGACGGTATTTGGCAAATTGAGACAACCACGAAAATAAAATAGAAGAATAAAAGAAGAAGTCATACGCAATCGTATGACTTCTATTTTTTATGACTTTTTGTTATTTTGTTTTCTTTGGTTCTTTAGGTTCTGGCTTTTCAGGAGCAAGCGTTTCTACCGTTTTCTCTTCTTTGACTTCAACTTTTACTTCTTGCTCTGGTTCTGTTTTTTCTTTGCCTAAGAATGAAGGCAATTCCATACCAGTCATTTTGAACAAATCATTCAACGGCGGGATGGATTTCATCAGATTCGACGCGAAGTTAGCGGTTTGAGTTGTTCCATCTTTGGAATTTCCGCTGTCCCATACGGTAATTGAATCAAATTTCAAGTTCTTGATTGCTTCCACTTGGATACCAACTAATGTTTCCAATTTCTGAGCGATCAGATATTGGATTGCAGAAGTGGAATCGTTATTAGATGCTTTGACCAATTCTTTGAAACCGTCTGCTTGTTTGGATAGAATTTCCAAAGTACCACGAGCTTCTGCTTCCATTTTTGCGTAGATACCATCAGCCTCACCTTTTGCAAGTCTACGGGTTTGTTCTGCCTGGGCTTCGGCTTGGATAACCAATCTTTGACGATCAATTTCTGTTTTGACGATAACGTCCGCTTCCAAAGACGCTTTCTCTCTACTTGCTCTGGCAAGTTCGGCTTCTTTTTCAGCGACATAAGCTTGTTCCAATGCTTTTGCTGATGCGATTTTTTCAGCAGAAGTAGCTCTTCTAAGAGATTCTGCTTCAATTTCACGACGAGATGCATCGGATTTTGAAATCTCAGCTTTTGAATGGTTTTCCCCTTCAATTGCAACTGCATTCGCTGTTGCAACTTCGATTCTTTGGTCTCTCATCGCCTCAGCTTCACCAATCGAACCATCTCTGTTCTTTTCAGCAACGGATTTTTTCGCGTCATTGATCGCTTTCGCAGCGGCCTCTTTACCGAGTGCGTCGATATATCCGGATTCATCATTGATATCAGTTACGTTGACGTTGATCAAACGAAGACCGATTTTTTTCAATTCTGTTTCCACGTTATCGGATACTGCTTCTAAGAATTTATCTCTGTTGGTATTGATTTCCTCAATATCCATCGTTGCGATAACAAGACGCAATTGACCAAAGATGATATCCTTAGCCAATTCTTGGATTTCATCCAGATGCAAACCTAACAAACGTTCGGCGGCATTCATCATGACATTTGGTTCTGTAGAAATACCAACTGTAAATCTTGATGGGACATCAATACGAATATTCTGTCTTGACAATGCTTTGGTCAAATCCACGCTGATAGAAAGCGGGGTCAAATCAAGATATTGATATGACTGTATAAATGGGATTACGAATTTCGCACCACCATGGATACAAGAAGCAGATACATTGGAACCGTCTGCGTTCTTTCCAACTTTACCATATACGACTAGGATCTTGTCTGATGGACATTTACGAATTCTTGAAACGATGAATACAAGAATCATAAAGACAACCACAACGATCGCTACAATTAAACCGATCCAGTCACTTGTAGCTAAAAATCTAAACATACTCTATTTTTCCTCCTCTAATATACTTACAACTAAAGTTGTTTCGTTTTCTAAACCAACAATTTTCACTTCGTGTTTTGCGATAATATCTTCTGAACCTTTCGTGATTGCATCAACTTCCAAGAGTCTTCCTTGATGCGTCAACATGACTTTTCCTCGGCCAGAATTGTTCTTGGGAACACGGATATAAACCACTGCAGTTTTGCCAATCGCAGAACGGAAATCCAAGTTTCCGGAAGATTCCAATCTGAAGATTGCTTTCATCGCATAGGCTAATAATATAGAAGCGATTGCTCCCGCTGCGACTCCGATAAGAATAGCGCCCCAGATATTCATTGTATCTGCCAAAGCGTAAACCATCCATCCGCCAATCGAGAAGAATGCAAGCACCCCTCGTATAGTAACGATTTTCAACCCTCCGATGGAAAAGAATGAATCATGATTGAATGCATCTATGCCACTCATATCATCGACATCAACGTCGCCATCCATATCAAAATCCATACCAACATCTCCATCGAACGCTTCGCCACCATCCATACCGATTAACATCATGATAATTAAAATAACCATGATCGCAGTAGCGGCTGTAGCGATGATGAATGCAACTTGTTGAAGATTTGTTAAACTATCCCACCACATATATAATCCTCCTAATATATATATGTAGTCCTCAGATATACATTAGATCTCCTTCTTATTAGATTTTTATAAACGGACTATTTTATAATTGA
>JAFGQH010000005.1 GCA_016935815.1 Bacilli bacterium
AGTTTTTGCAAAAAGCATTTTTGGAATTTCATTGCTTAGTACTTCTTTAATATTATTCTGTATTAACTCGTTTTTCTTTGTAGATAAAGTTGAATAATGAAAACACAAGATATTATGATATGAATGATTTCTTCGCAACTATTTATGAAACTCAATATGTGGGGTGTTAAATATGGATAAGACCTTTAGGAAAAGAATTATAATGTTGTTAATGGTAATGTTTTTCTTTGTACCATTATTATCATGTGATGCTAATGGTACAACAATCTATTACACTGCTGATGAGAATGGTTTATCCGAGTTTGAAGAAAAGTTTTCTATGAAATTGGAAACAACGACATATGCTAGTGATGGCTCGTGGATAAACTATCATTTTCCTTTTCGGTACTGAAAGAGTACAATAAGCAATTCTATATTGAGATGGTAAATTTTAGAATTGTTGAAAATGAAACTAGAATAGATTTGATTGAAACAAAAAGATTTGATCGAATATCTGAATATAACGAGGTTGTGACATTTACCTTGGATGGAGTTGAAATAGATGAACTCCATGAGTATTTTGACTTGAATACAATATATGAAATTGATATTCTTGTAGACCTTGCTACGCTAAAATCACTCAATGGTATTACGGACTCACAATTTTGTAATATTGATACTCTTGATAATGGTATCCATATTTTTTTAGATGGAAAAAGCGTTTCATTTGGTGGCTTAGGTGTTTTGTAAACTGAGTTGATATAGCCGTTAATAGAGATATGGTTGACTCAAACATTTAGTCAAGCATATTGCCAAGAGTTGTGATTCCAAGTTGTTAACGAAAAGATATTAGTATATATACAGTTTTATTAATGCTATAAAAATTGTTTCATAATCTTCATTATCAAGTATGAGGGTTTACCGTTTTTCTTTCCAACTTTATTAAGCTAGTTCAATCTAGGAGAATTTCATTTTGGAATTCTCTTTCTTTTATAGTAAGGCGTTTTCATAGCAAAATCACTTTGTTTCTACTCATCATTTGATATAATGATATCGGAGGGGAAAACCATGAATCTATTGATCTCATTTCTACCGATACTATTACCATTTATCTTCCTAGTACTAATGAGAATGCCAGCGAAACGCGGTATGGCCTTGGCTTTTATTATGGTTTTTTTGGCTGCTTTTTTCTTGTGGGATATGGACTGGAACGTATTGTTCGCTTCCATCTTGCAAGGATTGCATAAAGCATTTGGAATATTGATCATTCTCTTTGGTGCGATATTCATGATGTACACTTTGAAACAAAGTGGCGCGATAGATCGCATCAACAAAGGGTTTAATACCTTGACAACGGATATGCGTATTCAAGCCATTTTGATTGCTTATTTGTTTGGAGCGATCATTGAAGGTGTTTCCGGTTTTGGAACACCGGCGGTTGTTGTCGCTCCATTGCTCGTTGCTTTGGGATTCAATCCGATCAGTGCAGCTGTATTGTCGCTGATATCCGATAGTGTTCCTGTATCTTTTGGGGCTGTAGGAACCCCGATCCAAGTCGGACTTGGGAATATCACCAGTAGTACAGAATTTTTCAATCAAATCGCAGTCTATATCACAAGCATGGAATTTCTAGCTGGAGTTTTCATGCCTACAATCGTAGTATATGTATTGATGCTCTTCTTTGGAAAAAATAACACCAAAAGGGATTATCTAGAAATACTTCCTTGGACTTTGTCAATCGGACTTGTCTACTCTTTGATGTCATATCTGACCGCAATCACTTTGGGATATGAATTTGTCTCCATTATTGGTCCTGTGGCAACTTTGATCCTTGCGACCTTATCCATTCGCTTCCATATCCTGACCCCGAAAAATATGTGGCATAAGGCAAAAGTGGAAACAGAAGAGATCAAGCATAGCGACATGTCGCTAATCCGTGCTTGGGCACCGTATGGAGTGGTGATCCTATTATTGATCTTATCAAGAACGATAATACCTATAAAAGAGTTCTTCTTGACCTTTATCGATTTATCGTATCGAGATATCCTTGGATTCGATACGATTGATAGTTCTTTACAACTGTTGTATTCCCCAGGATTCATTCTAATCTTATCCGCTTTGGCTGCGATATTGATTCACAGAAGCAAAGCAAAGACGATTTGGACTTCCACCAAATCGAGTTTGAATACTGTAAAGGGTGCCGCACTAGCCTTGATTCCGACTTTGGCTTTGGTTCAGATTTTCTCCAATTCGGGAATCAATGGCTCTGACCTTGTCAGCATGCCCGTCTATCTAGCAACCTTCTTGGGGGAACGTTTGAACGGTGTTTGGGTCATGATTGCACCATTTGTAGGTGAACTTGGATCCTTCATCACCGGTAGTGCTACGGTAAGCACTTTGACATTTAGTCCGATTCAACATCAAATCGCTTTGAGTTATGATCTCAACCCTGGATTGATTCTTGGCTTGCAAGTCATGGGTGGAGCAGCCGGAAACATGATCTGTGTTCACAATGTCGTCAGCGTGTCGACTGTAGTGAAACTGGAAGGCCAAGAAGGCATGATTATCAAGAAAACAGTCGGGCCGGCATTGTTATACGGATTGCTGGCAGGATTAGCCGCAATTATATTATTTTAGGAAAGGAGCCATGAAATGGACAAAATCCAATTCCAAACAGCATTACTTGATTGGTATGACCAAAATAAACGGATTTTGCCATGGCGTGACAATCCAAATCCTTATCATGTCTGGGTCAGCGAAATCATGCTTCAGCAGACAAGAGTAGAAGCGGTTATACCATATTTTGAACGATTCATAAAAGCCGTACCGACGATATCCGATCTTGCGACAATAGAGGATGATTTGCTTGCCAAATTGTGGGAGGGACTGGGCTATTACTCTCGAGCGAAGAACCTAAAGAAAGCAGCGATACAAATCGTCGAAAAACACAATGGCAAACTTCCAGATAACAAGCAGGATTTATTGTCGCTATCGGGAATCGGACCTTATACTGCAGGCGCGATTTCTTCGATAGCATTTGACAAGAGAGAGGCTGCGATGGATGGCAATGTCCTTCGTGTCTTCGCAAGACTCTTAGCAAATACAAGAGACTTGTCCAACACTCAAGTCAGAGCAGCCATTCAAACTCAAGTCGAGGATGTATTACCAAACACAAGAAATGGCGATTTTACACAAGCTTTAATGGAAATCGGTGCGACCGTATGTATACCGAATGGGTCTCCTCATTGTGAGAAATGTCCGTTTCAAGAGATCTGCAAAGCGGCTTTAGAAGGTTTGACAGAGCAAATCCCACTAAAACGTAAGAAAATCTATCGCAGACTTCAAAATCGAACTATCTTGATTTTGGAATTGGATGGGCAAATCTATATAGAGAAAAGACCCGACAAAGGATTGTTGGCGGGACTCTATCAATTCATCAACCTATCTGGACATCTCAATGAGGCAGAACTCGAAAGCAGATTTCCAAGTGCCATATCAATCCAAAAAATCGATTCAGCCAAACATATTTTCAGTCATTTAGAATGGCATATGTTTGGGTATCATATTCAATTAAGCAAGAAAATGGATGATTACATTCTTGTTGATCCGGAAGAACTGGTAAACACATATTCCATTCCATCGGCGTTTCAAACCTACAAAGACTACATTTTAAATAAAAAAGGACTGTGAATTTGAAGTGAACCCACAAAAGTAGACACCTAAAAAAGGACGTCTACTTTTTTTTATTTCTACGCCGTTTTGTATTATAAAATAACATC
>JAFGQH010000054.1 GCA_016935815.1 Bacilli bacterium
ATTCAAAAGTTAATTACATAGTAATTATACTGAATAATGTAAGCGTTGTCAATATCTAAATCAAGGGTATTCAAAGTCTTTATATTTCTCGATAAAAAACTTGATTTTATTTTTGGCCTTTGAATTTGATGGCATTCTGAAAAATCCGGAAATCAGCTTCAAAAGTAATCTTTTTCAATGCTTGTTCAACCGGATAAAAACCAGCAGATTCAAGCTCTTCTTGCTGAATTACAATATCTCTTGAAAGCGGCTCTCCAATGAAAAAAACAACGTCTTTCCATGCTCCTTCAGATGGCGAATAACTTGATATTTCGCGGAAGTCTGAATCAATCTCGATTCTGATATTGGTTTCTTCTAACGTTTCACGAATAGCGGTTTCGTGTTCGGTTTCATTTGGCTCTACATGCCCTTTTGGGAACGACCAATGTCCTTGTCTCATTTGCACCAATAGAACATGGTTGTTTTCATCAAACACGATGGCTCCACATGATTTCTCCTGTTTCAATAGACGCTCCTTAAATCTTGAACAATACCAATTGATCTTCGGGTTGTAAAGTGACTTCAACTGGTACAGTCATATTTCCTTCAAAAATAACCAATTGATCTTCTCTGATATATCCAATTGGGACATATGTTTTCTTGGAAGATACATAGAAAGATGCCACAAGATCTTTCATTGTCCGGAATGACAATGGCAACGAACTCTTAACATAATCCCCGATGGAAGTGATAAAAATATTCTGATCATCTTTTCCAGTCGTGTCAGAACGGATGGTCAAGAGATTTTCATAGAATGGTGCCGTTTCTTTATACAGTGCTAATTTGCTCAATAATAATGAGATTATTTTGTTTGATATAATTGTATTTTCAATATCGAAATCCTTAATGATATGATCGTTTTGGGGATCCAACAATTCCACAATGATATTGATGTTTTGTTTCTTGATATTCCCTTGGAGATATATCAGATTTTCTATTACATTCGCATCTAAACTCTCAATTTCTTGATGCTCATCACTCAACAATACGATTGTAGCGGGTTTCTCCGAATTATTTAATCTCTCTACTACTTCCGGTATTTGATCGGTTTGAATGAATTCTGCTTTAAATTCGCTTGTGTACAATGATTCATATTCTTTGAATGACTCCATCACAAAAGATAATTTATTGTTCTCCCCAACAATATAGACATCGAGATTACTTGGTTTTACCGAACGACTCAATTTCAACTCAATTTCTTTTGGAGTGTTTTCGCTTTGAATCTGAGCCGTTTTATCATTCAAAGACAATACAAAGAGATCCTTTCCAAACTGCGTGACAGGAATTGCGTGTGAAGAATGATTCAGACAGTCTTCGAAATTGCTGTCTTTTAACATATATATTTCCGAATCATCAAACGAGAAAAGAGATAAGTACACATCTTCCATCTTTGGATTAATAATCGTTTGCGCAATGATTTGCCCAAGTCTTCGATCAAAGCAGATTGGCATAATCTTATGCTCGTGCAATGTTTGTACAACTTCAGCCATAGTCAAGATCTTTTGTTTGGTTTCAATACGTTTGATTTCCGCGACAATAGGTGGATCATAACAAAATGTAATTTGTCCCATACCTAATATGATTTTGATTACATTCAAATCTGATTTTGACATATTCTTGATAACATCTTGATGCATGTCTTTATTCATGATCAAGATAGAGTTTGCATTTTCAATGGAAATCTCATCCAAATCCCGATACAAAAGCGGTGATCCGTTTTTAACCAAAACATTGATATTAGACAATTCATTGTCATCGTGTTTCGCCTTATGCAAAGCGTTTAAGATTTGCTTTTCTGCAAATTCTTTCTCAACATCCGACAAGATAACAACTTGCATCTGTTTGTCTTCAACATGGAGCAGATCCGCAACCAGTTCCGGTACTTTGTTGTTCCAATTTAGGATTACAATATGATTATCGAGATAAATTTTACCCGATCCTGACTTTTTCTTTTGGAAATACTCCTTAATCGTATTGGTTGTCAAGGCGATAATGGTGCCCGTGAATAGGATCATACCGATTATTAATACGACAACCGCCAAAATCAAAAGATCCGGATTCGTAATCTGAAGAATCGCATTCGGTGTCAACATCCATTTTAAGCTCCCGTTCGCAAATGCATCGACAAAGCCCGTAAATGAATCATCAATAGCCAAAGCAATGAATGCCGCAATGCATAAAATGAAAATGTTTAAAAGCACCATCATGCTGATGATGAAAATCATTGGATGTTTATATGTTTTCACACTTAGAAAACTTCTAGCTTTCAGTAGTCTGGACTTGAGTTTTTTCATCATTTCCCACACCCCTCTATTATTAATTATATTATCATTCTTACAGAAAACAATACGAGACCTGAAAATGGCGAAAGAAAACCGGTGATGCAATTAACTCGCTTCACCGGCAGTATATCTTTTACGATACAGAAATCCAATTATAACCAGAATCAGAAATCCAAGAATGAAAGATGCGGCAGCTGAATCAAACATCAACAAAGGGCTTCTGTCATACAAGACCCCTCCAAACAGCGGTCCAATCACCATACCTATTGATAAAAACGATTGGCGAATCCCCATAATTTTTCCGTATTCTCCCTCTTTGGCATGTAATGATATATAATTCTGTTCCAATGGTGTAAACACCGCTAAGAGTATAATGTATAGCATATAAAGAGTATAAATGGTAATTATAAAACTAGAGGAACGAAATGAAAAAAATACAATAATCGCCGACGCCAATTGAATCACCATCATCAAGCCGATTTGTTTTCGCATTCTAGCAAAATATGGTACTAAAAAGATGCTTACCACTACCGTTACACACCCGATAACCATTTTAAATATACCAAGTTGAAATGGGTTGTAAGACAAATTATTAAAATACACATCAATGAATTTATTCAAATTGATTGATCCAATTGTGATAAACATCAAAGCTATGAGAAACAGAAACAATCGATAATCAATAGATTTAATGAATTTGAAATTCGAAAACACACTGGTTTTTTTCGGGGCTATCGCAATTGCTTCTTTATCTTTGAAAAGAAATAATATTAGTAATACATATCCAATATTCAAAATGGATTGGATTAGGAATATCTCCTTATAATTTGTGATATGGAAGAGGTCAACGGTAAACTGGTTTTGAGAAATGAATCCTCCTATAAGATATCCAAATGCCGCACCTAATGTCGTCACAGCCATATTATATGCCAAGAACTTTGCCCTCTTATCCTTTGGTGTCAATTCAATCATATGACTGGTTAACAAGGTAATGGCGCTTACCACGCCGATTCCACTAAGAAATCGAAATAGAACCATCAAATATTGATTGTTAGAATATCCAAAAAAGAATTGACCAATACTGTATACAATCAAACCAATTATAATATATGGTTTTTTCTTTCCTCTATCTCCAAGGGATCCCCAAATAGGACCGCCAATCATCAATCCAAAACTCATTGCTGCAAAGAAAACTCCGAACATGTAATCCTGGATTCCTAAATTCTCAACAAAAGCAGGGGTTACAGGATGACCCAGGTTATGAATGATATTTTGAACGAAGAAAAACAAAATGACCATCAATTGTTCTTTCTTCATAGATATTCTCCTTATAAATTACAAAAGGCGATTGACATCGCCTTCTGGGTTTTTGGATGGCGGAGCAAGAGAGATTCGAACTCTCGCGCCGGTTCCCCGACCTACACCCTTAGCAGGGGCGCCTCTTCGGCCACTTGAGTATTGCTCCAAATTAACAGCCAGCCATATTATATTACTGTATTTTTGGCCAACTGTCAACTGTTTTTTAATTCACGTAAGTTTCTTCTTGTTTCTCTTCTTCTTGCACTGGTTGAGGTGTTCCTTTTTCCACAGCCGGTTCTTTCTTTGGCTGTTTTTCGGTATTTAATTTCTTAGACTGTTCACGGTACTTCTTATATCCACCGTATCCATCAAATCCAAGATAAACTGATCCGCCCAATGCGACGATCAATAGTAACCAACCCAACACTTTGATAATATCATTTCCTAGAACGGTCAAGGTCAATACAACAGGACCGATTGCTACAAAGAAAAGGTGTGTCCAAAACTTAAGTGCTTCTGATTTTTCTTCGAAATAATACATTGAAATGAAGAATATAATTCCTCTTGCCAAAAGGAAGAAGGTCAGCATGTATCCATACAGGTTAGTCCATAATGCAGGTATTGGTTTCGCCACGAAAATTCCGACATAAATCATCAAAGCTCCAAGAATGAATTCAAAGATGATTTCAATCAAGTTCATGGTGCGCAGAGCTTCCTTCTTCAAAGTTTTCATTAAAGGAACCACTCTGAAGATTGAGAAAATCACGACTGCAATACCAGTTGCCGAAAATACAATATCGGTTTCATATATTTTTGTTAAAATACCAGCAGCTATAATTATAGCCGCTAAAGCCCATTTTATTGTCCAGCCATAGTTGAATTTGTTTTTTGCCATATTAAAACCCCCTTAGTTTTAATTTTCATAAACATATTATATTACAATATCATTTAAATAGATAGCCAAGTGAATAATTTGAATTAATTTACATAGCCTGGTTTTTCATTTGGGTTAATCATTGTAAGTTGAAGTCGTTTGCGATCCAAATCAACAGTCATGACCCAAACTTTGACGATATCTCCAACGCTGACAACCTCCATCGGATGTTTGATGAATTGTCTGCTCATCTTGGAAATATGGACTAAACCAGCCTCTTTGATACCAACATCTATGAAAGCTCCGAAATCGACAACATTTCGAACGGTTCCTTGTAATTCCATACCCGGTCTCAAGTCTTCCAAAGAAAGCAATTCACTCTTTAACAAAGGTTGTGGAAAATCATCTCTTAAGTCTCGTGTTGGTGCGACGAAAGAGTCGAGGATATCATCAATCAAAATGCGATTTTCATTCATATCTCTGACAAGGCGATCTTTATCACAGTTATTGATAATCAATTTGCATTTCGGAGAACCAATCTCGTCAGCATCCAAGTTCAGATATTTCAAAATTCGTTCTGCCAATTCATAACTTTCAGGATGGATTGGTGTTTTATCCAATGGATTAACAGAATTAAAGATCCGCAAAAAACCAACTGCTTGTTCATATGTTTTTGGTCCCATAGCATCTACTTTCAAAATGTTATCTCGGTTTTTAAATGGACCGTTGTTCTCTCTATAGGTGACTATGTTCTTGGCAACTTTTGCGGATAGTCCAGAAATATATTTCAATAACGAGAAGGAAGCGGTGTTGACATTGACACCAATTTGATTTACCGCAGTAGAGACTACAAAATCCAATGAATCTGTTAATTTCG
Source organism: Bacilli bacterium (assembly GCA_016935815.1). Lineage (GTDB taxonomy): Bacteria > Bacillota_I > Bacilli_A > Izemoplasmatales > Hujiaoplasmataceae > 4572-104. The sequence goes on from JAFGQH010000054.1 coordinate 5,372, forward strand.
ACTGTGTAACGTCGTGCTGGTATTGTCCAACACCAATGGATTTCGGATCGATTTTAACAAGTTCACTAAGTGGATCCTGAAGCCGTCTTGCGATACTGACTGCTGAACGTTCTTCGACTTGAAAATCAGGGAATTCTTCTCTTGCAAGGTCCGAAGCGGAATAAACTGATGCTCCAGCTTCGCTGACAATAACATATTTGCATTGAAGCTTATATTCTTTGATGATGCTGACGACAAAAGCTTCCGTTTCTCGAGAAGCCGTACCGTTTCCAATGGCGATGATGTCGATATCGTACTTCTTGACTACTGCATCAATCAATTTTCTTGCTTGATCTACTTTTTTCGGATCAGCATGTCCACCTTTGTATGCTTCGTGTGGATAAATGACCCCTTTGGCAATAAATTTACCATATGAGTCGATAACTGCAAGTTTGCATCCGGTTCTAAATGCCGGATCAATACCCAGTACCATCTTCCCTTTCATAGGGGGTTGCAATAGTAATGCTCTCAAGTTTTCAGAGAAGATATGAATTGCTTGATTTTCTGCTTCTTCCGTAAATTCATTGCGGATTTCTCTTTCTATGGAGCCGCTGATCAATCTCTTGTAGGCATCTTGATAAGCTTCTTGAATCAAAGGAACGACGATTGATTCATGATCCCCGATCACCTTCCGATTCAAATAGGAATGAATTTCGTCAACATTCACATCTATTTTGACGGTAACGATTTTTTCTTTTTCCGCTCTGTTAATTGCTAAAATACGATAGGACTTCACAGATTTTAAATCCTCTTCATATTCATAGTAATTCTGATAGGTTTGATATGGATCATCGGCACCTTTTTTTATTTTTGTAACAATTTTACCATTCTTGCTTGTATAATTTCGAATCCATTTCCGATAATCTGCATTGTCCGAAATCATTTCCGCAATAATATATTTAGCACCATCAAACGCCTCTTGAATGGTTGGTACTTCATCCGTGATAAATGGTTTCGCAAGAGCATCAAGGTCATCTATGTCAGGATATGTCAGTATCGTGGTTGCCAAAGGTTCCAACCCTTTCTTGATTGCTTCTGTTGCTTTGGTTTTCTTTTTCTCTTTATATGGTCGATAAATATCTTCTAAATCAACTAATTTATCGCAAGCCAAGATGTCTTTTTTCAGATCTTCTGTCAACATCCCTTTTTCATCAATCAAACGAATGATATCATCTTTTCTTTTTTCAAGATTCTTTCCATATTCGTATTCTTTTTCAATTGCACGAATTTGTTCTTCATCCAATGACCCTGTCTTTTCTTTTCGGTATCTAGCAATAAAAGGAACCGTGTTCCCTTCTTCCAATAATCCCAAAACCGTTTCTACTTGACTTACTTTGATACCTTGATTCTGTGCAACCTGTTTGATTAAAGTTTCATTTACGTATTCCATTTTGTCACCATTCCTATTCAACTCATTTTACCATATTCTGATGGTTTTGACAAAGCATTCCATAGCGAAATATCCGTCTTGTCTGCAAAGAAAAAACCTTTGCAATCGCAAAGGCTTCTATTCGTAATTTTTTTAGAAATCAAATCCTTCAACATTCCCATCGATTAGATCGTTCAGTTCTGCCAAGACATCTGTGGATCCGACATACATCCCTGCAACTTGACCATCGACAACCACCAATAATGCCGGCGTTCCGAATTCAGTATCGGTTAAATCGACTGCATCTAGGAATGGTGTAAGATAATCCGTATCATCTGTCATGGTTGTTGTATTTGCCAAGAAGAATGTTTCTGTATCTGCATTCAACCTATTTCCGATACGCAATGCATCTGTTTTGATTGCACTACAATTGGTGCAACTATCTTGATAGAAGTACACAACGTAATCTTCCAGTGCTGTATCGGTTCCATTTTTATATTCGGTAATACCATTATACTCAGTAATCAAAGTATAGTAGTTATAATCTTTCCATTGAGTCGCTGCGTCATAAATGAACGCGATTGCTACAAAACCGAATACTGCGACAATAATTCCTATGATTACTTGTAGCAGAACAGTCTCTGTATTTTGTTTTTTATATCCCTTTTTATAAGTTGCCATAATTTCACCTCAGTATTCTTATTTTACTTTTTTTTATATGTTTTTGCAAGAATATTTTAACCCCATCAAAAAAACTACACATTTTCAATGATACAGATCCCCGCAGCGTAGTCATGTTCGTGCGACAAACTGATTGAAAAATGTAAGTCTGGAAAGCTAGGAGAGATCAATTTCGGCATGCCTGTTTCATCATTTATAATCGTGATATCTCGCATTCCGATTTTATATTGGGTGTTTCCGATCGCTTTGATAATCGCTTCTTTTAAAGCGAAACGACCAGCGAGGTATTCCAATTTCCTTTGCTCCAATGGAAAACTATCGAACACCTTTATTTCAATGTCACTCAAGATGCGTCTGGAGTGTTCTGGTTTGATTCTCGATACCTTTAATATATCGATTCCTGTTCCGACAATCATTGCAATCCCTCTTCTATCATTGTCTTGTTGGCCAAATCTTTTATCGCTCTGAATCTGTGATTCAAAGCAGATTTGGATATCTGATGATCGAAATGTTCCAATGATGCATAACTGAGTTCTAAAAGCGATGAATCCGGGTAGGTTTTCCTCAAGAAAATCGCTTCAGTCATAGACTTAGAAATATTTTTATGGTACTTCTCGATAATGTCAATATGTTCCAATTGTTTCTCCGCCGCATCTAAAGCTTTTTTCTCATTTGCGATATCGCAATTGATGACTCGATTAATGGAATTCTTGAAATCTCGTTTGATCCTTGAATCTTCAAATTGAAACAAAGAATTGTTCGCTCCAATCACGCGTAGAAAATCGGCAATCCGTTCCGCTTCTTTGATGTAAGCGATATGTCCTCTTCGATTCTCAGTCACTTTCGCGTTCAAACCAAAATAATTCGCTATTTCCTGAATGACTTTCGCTTGTGCTTCAGAAAATGCTTGAATTTCTAAATGATACGAACTGGTTTCCGGAGAATTGATTGATCCAGTAGCCAGAAATGCTCCTCTTAGATAAGCTCTTTTACAACATTCTTTTTCGATGATTCTTTCTTCTACATCTTGAAAGAAAATCGCCGATGCATTCAATAACGATAAGTCGGAGATCAAATAATCTACTTGCTCATCCATTTTGACAATAAAGATATCATGCTTTCTGAGCTTCATGGATTGTTTTTTGATCAGAGTCACTTCTATTCCATATAACGCTTTTGACAAGACCATAAATCTACGAATTACAGCGTTGTTTGTACTTTGAAAAACCAAACTTAAGCCTTGACTATTTTTCTCAATTGAACCGCCAATATGTAATAGGGCGGATAATTCCGCCCGATTGCAGCAATCAGATTGTTTCAAACTCTGTAATTCTGTTTTGATTTCGGTTGAAAATGACATGAAATTACCCCTATTGTTCTACAGCCTCTTCTTCCAGTGGCTTTTTATATCCAAAATATCCTGGGACGGTACCGTAGTTCATTCCTTTTCGCTTCAATCGAATGAATGTTGACAACAATATACCAAGTAAAATCATTATCACTGAAGTGACAATCGCTGATTTGAAAGTGATTCCCAAGAAATCGAAGGTCAATGGATCGGTTCTCATCGTCTCGATGAAAATACGCAATCCGCCATACCATACCAAATACAAAGACAATAATTCTCCAAAATGAATCTTCTTGACGCGTCTTAATACAAGCATCAATCCAAATCCAACTAAATTGATCATGGACTCGTAGAAGAACGTCGGATGATAGAATCCCGATAGCGGTGTAACCGCATATCCTTTCCATCCGGCTTTGATATACATGTTATCGACAATGAACGAAGGTAGATGCAATGTGTTCTTTAGAAAATCATATTGTTGTTCCAAAGACAAATTCGCTGTTCCATCGGTAATACCACCAATCAACCCTCCATGTGCCTCTTGATTGAAGAAATTCCCCCAACGACCAAATGCTTGTGCAATGATAAATCCTACCGCAACAATGTCAATCACTTTGAAAATATCGATTTTCCTCTTCTTTGTATAGAAATATGCGCAAATCACGGCAGTTACAAACGCTCCGTGAATCGCCAATCCTGACAATCCAAAACTGGAAAAATCTAGAGATCCGGATTGAAATCCTATGATTCGTAACAGCGAAGGAAAAAATCCTCCGTAGACAAAATTATCCAATTCAAAAGCAACATACCAGAGTCGCGCCCCCAGAATGGACACCGGTACAATCCAGAGGAATCCATCAATCAAATCATCTCGTTTGATTCCGATTCGATCTGATTCTCGCAGCCCTAACAACAGTGCCACCGAAATACCACTGATGATGAAGAACGCATAGAAAGCAACGTCTCTATTAAAGACGTGAACCAAGACATTGCTCAAAGGATAAATTGCTCTGATTTCGGTATCACGATCTATGGTGTCATATTGACTTTCAAATAATGACCAATGTGAGAAGTAGCGATTGGTTGAGATTGCTGGATCATAATATCCAAAATAATCTGGATCCGCAGGTGGTGTAATAGTGCATGCGTCTCCAACTTGACAGGTAATTTCTTTTAAAACCGTTCCGTCAAAATCAACGAAGGTAACGGTGTATTCATCGGTTGCCGGTCCATTATCGTTTGCACATCCAAATAATGAGAATGTGAAAATCAGTGTGAGTGCTATAAGGAATGTTTTGAAGTATTTATTCATCTGTATCTGCATCTACTTTCGTTTGATTTTTCTTGATTTCTTGATTCAACAAATGATTGAATTCATTTGCAGAATGGTATCCCATTTGTTTCGATTTAAAATCAAATGCGGCAGCTTCAACCAAGGTAGCTGTATTTCTGGCTTCTGTAATCGGAATCGATACCGAAGCGATATTTGTATCGAATATTTTTTGGAATTCTTCTTCCAATCCCAAACGATCAAAATCTTGGTTGTTATCCCATTTTTCCAATTTAACGATCACCGATATTTTCTTGCTGTCGCGGTACGCTTTCACACCGAACAAATACACAACATTGACGATCCCGACTCCGCGAATCTCCAAATACTTCTTCAACATATCCGGAGCTTCACCAATGACGATCCCTTTTTCCACTTGATAAATCTCAACAATGTCGTCAGCTACTAAAATATATCCCCTGCGAATCAATTCCAAAGCAACTTCACTCTTACCAAGACCGCTCTTACCAGTAATCAAGACACCGACGCCATTGATATCGAGAAGAACACCATGCATAGATGTTCGATCAGCTAGTTTTGCTTGAAGGAATGTAAATAATTCACTAAACAAGGACGAAGTCGTATACATGCTCTTCAATACAGGAATGTTGTATTTATCCGCCATCTCTTTAAAGATTTCAGGTACTTCAACGTTCTTTGAAAAAATGAAAGCAGGCGGATCCATTTTAAACAATGTTTCCACACGATACTTCTTATCCTTTTCGCTTAAGTGATGGAAAAAAGTGCTCTCCTTAGATCCGATGATCTGAATTCTATCATTTTCGTAGAAATCAAACATCCCAGCCAATTCGATTCCCGGTTTTGTCAAACTCGGATTGGAGATTTCGCGATCGACTCCATTCTTTCCGGCGATGACATCCAGTTTTAATCCTCGAATGACTTCCATTATTGATAATTTACTCATTCAAATCACCTATTTTCTTTTCATTTTCTTTAACATATATCTATGATTCAATCGCAAGTATAGATTCTTGATCACTCCACGAATCCCTTGGAACAGAACAACAAATGCAACAGGATATAAATAATCCACAAATGAGAACGAATCCCTAAACACTACGAGGTCCAAAATATAGAATATCAAAATATTAAAAAAAGTGAAAACCAAACCAGATGTATATAGTACAATCTTAACTTGTTTGGCTAACATATATTTTCGGTAGAGTTCTTCGACAACGGTGAAGATGCCCACTAGGTATACAATATAGATATCATTCTCAACAGTTTCAAAATCAAATAATTTCAACAAACTGAAAATAACGATGAAATTAACCAAGAAAGCAAAAATCATATTGATCCAGAAATTCATGGAATAAACCGATGCCAAGTTGATTTTGACCACTGTGTTTCTAGGTTGTTTTTGATGCTTTTTCTTCTCTTCTTCGTTTTGTTTTTTGACTTTATCAATTAGTTTTTCTAATTCTTCGATTTCTTTGCGTATATCTTTGTTATCTTTTTCCATATGTCTACAACCTGTATTAATTCTATTAATATAATATCATAATTACCTACAAAACACGAGTAAAAAACAAAAGAACAAGCAGAATGAAATCTACTTGTTCTGGAATAAAATCGGATTCAGATATTGACCAGTGTAGCTATTCAGAACCAAAGCCACGTTCTCCGGCGTGCCGGAAGCTATGATTTCTCCACCTCGGTCTCCCCCGTCAGGGCCCAAATCTATGATGTGATCTGCTACTTTGATCACATCCAAATTGTGCTCGATAACGACAACTGTGGCACCTTTATCAACAATATCTTGCAATACAGAGACGAGTTTCTTGACATCATGTGAATGGAGTCCTGTTGTTGGTTCATCCAAGATATAAATCGATTTATCAGTGATACGTTTATATAATTCGGAAGATAATTTGACACGCTGTGCCTCTCCTCCGGAAAGTGTAGTAGAAGACTGACCTAATTTGATATACCCGAGACCGACATCATCAATGGTCTTTAGGCGTTTGTAAATTTTAGGGATATTCTGGAAAAATTCCAGCGCTTCTTCCACTCGCATATCCAATACATCTGCAATGGTCTTGCCTTTGTATTTGACCTGCAAGGTTTCCTTATTGTATCGCTTGCCATGGCACTCTTCGCATTCGACATAAATATTTGGCATAAAGTGCATCTCGATTTTGATTACTCCATCCCCGGCGCAATGTTCGCACCTTCCACCTTTCACATTAAATGAGAATCTACCTTTGCTATATCCTCTCATTTTGGCTTCTTTGGTCTGAGAAAACAAATTTCTGATTTCATCAAAGACGCCTGTGTAAGTAGCTGGGTTGGATCTTGGTGTCCTGCCGATAGGACTTTGATCGATATCGATGATTTTATCAAATTGTTCATAATTCTCAATCGACTCGCATTTGCCGGCAACTTCTGTTCTTCTTGTAATTTTATTCGCAAGATTTGTATATAAAACTTCGTTCACAAGAGATGATTTTCCAGATCCGGATACCCCGGTTACCACTGTCATACAACCAATCGGGAATTTTACATTGATTTCCTTCAAGTTGTTTTGCGCGGCTTTTATCACTTCCAAATATCCTCTGGAATGCTCTCTTCTAGTCGTTGGAATTTCAATTCTTTCTTCTCCGCGTAGATACTTCCCAGTAAGAGAATCGGGATCCTTCAATAATTCCTCCGGAGTTCCGTTAAAGACAACTTGCCCGCCTTCATTTCCGGCACCGGGGCCGATATCGATAACCAAATCGCTAGAAGCGATCATTTCCATATCGTGTTCAACCACAATCATGGTGTTACCTAGATCACGCATTCCTTTTAATGTATCAATCAAACGTTTGTTGTCTCTTTGATGAAGCCCAATTGATGGTTCATCCAGGACATACAATACTCCCGTGAGTCGTGATCCGATTTGTGTAGCTAAGCGGATACGTTGAGATTCTCCTCCGGACAATGTTGCCGAAGCTCTAGAAAGCGTCAAATAATCCAATCCTACATTGATTAAAAAATCAAGTCTGGCTTTGATCTCTTTGATAATCGGTCTAGCGATTTCAAAATCTTTGTCTGACAAATTGAAGTTATCGATGAATTCCTTGAGATGCAGAATCGATAAATCTGTGAAATCATCGATGTTTTTTCCATCGATATATACACTCAAGGCTTCTTCGTTCAAGCGTCTTCCGTGGCATGTTTCGCACGGAATATCTCTCATCATCTTTTCAATCCAATCTCGAATTCCTCTTGACGTCGTCATCAAATAACGCCTCTCTAAACTGTTTATGACACCTTCAAATGGTTTCTTGGATTGGTGAAACATATTTCCGGTTTTCGAGATGTATTTGAAATCTACACTTCCAGTCGTTCCGTAAAGTAAGATCTCTTGATCTTTTCTGGATAATTCGCGGAATGGAATCGTAAGATCCATATCATATGCTTTTGCGGTTTGTTCAATTTGTTGATAATAGATGGAATCTTTCCCGGTGTACTTGCCAAATACCCCACCTTTAATGGAGAGCGATTTATCTGGGAGTAATAAATCTTCATCGATTTTTCGGGTGAACCCCAAACCACCACAAGTCTTACAAGCGCCATAAGGAGAATTGAACGAGAACAATCTCGGTTCTAATTCGGGAACGGTAAATCCGCAGATTGGACATGAAAAATGCTCCGAAAAGAGAACTTCATTATCATTAACGAAGATCTTTACCAACCCTTCTCCTAATTTGGCTGCCGTTTCCAAAGAGTCATATATTCTTGATGTAATATCTTCTTTTACAACAATCCGGTCGATAACAACATCGATATCATGCCTTTGGTTTTTGTTTAAATCAAATTCTTGATCCAGTTCAAAATCTTCTCCATCGACTCGAACTCTTGTGTATCCTTCTCTACGAAGCGAATCAAGAAGTTTGTCGTGAGTTCCTTTTTTCCCTCTAACAACAGGAGCTAGAATAATCAATCTTTCGTTTTTGTATTCCAAAACACGATTTGTCATTTCCTGAATGGTCTGAGATTTAATTTCAATATGATGATGCGGACAAATCGGTCTTCCGATTCTCGCATACATCAAACGAACATAATCATAGATTTCCGTAATTGTTCCAACCGTAGAACGGGGATTATGACTAGTTGTTTTTTGGTCGATGGAAATTGCAGGAGCCAATCCCTCGATGGAATCTACATCTGGTTTTTCCATGTTCCCTAGAAACTGCCTTGCGTATGCGGATAGCGATTCAACGTAGCGTCTTCTGCCTTCTTCGTAAATCGTATCAAATGCCAAACTAGTCTTTCCCGAACCGGAAAGACCTGTCATGACAATCAATTGATTCTTTTTGAATTTGAGATCAATTGACTTTAAGTTATTTTCTCTAGCGCCTTTTATGACGATATAATCATTCAAACTATCACCTGCTAATTATGTTCTTGAATTCTTCCTCGGATAAAATGGTAATTCCAAGTTCGAGTCCTTTCTGATATTTCGATCCAGGACTATCTCCCAGTAATATAAAATCTGTCTTCTTTGATACAGAGGAGGATACGTTCCCACCCATGTTTTCAATGATTTCTTTGGCATCGTTTCTACCGAATTCCTGTAGGGTTCCGGTCAGTACCACTGTCTTCCCGGAGAAAAATGTTTCCTCACCGGTCTTACTGGATTGATATTTCATATTCAGACCGAACTCTTGAAGACGGTTTAGTAGTTCTTCGTTGGTTTCCTTGTCAAAATATTCTACCACAGAATTGGCTATAGCCATTCCGATATCATTGATTGAGGATAAAGAATCCACCGTTTGAGAATAGAAATGATCCAAATCCCCTATTGCTTCAACCAGTATCTTGGAGACTTTAGCCCCTACATGTCTTATCCCAAGGCCAAAGATCAGTTTATCTAGATTGTTTTGCTTACTTGCTTCAATTGCGTCTAGCAAGTTCTGAACGCTTTTCTCTCCAAAACGCTCTTTCGTAATCAATTCTTGATAATGGTCTTTTAATGCGAAGATGTCCGCAATATTTTTGACATAACCATCATTATATAATTCTGTTAGTATGCTCTCTCCCAAACCTTCAATGTTATACGCGTCTCTTGATGCGAAATGAATGATTCCTTCCAGATGTTTTGCATCACAATGAGGATTTAGGCAATAATAATCTGCTTCCCCCTCTTTACGAATCAACTGAGAATCACAAACAGGACAATTCGTAATCATTTTAAATTGTGTTTCTGTTCCATTGCGTTTTTCTGGAACGGTTCGAAGGACTTCCGGAATGATTTCTCCCGCTTTACGGACAATCACATGATCCTTGATGTGAATATCTCTATCTTTACAAAAATCTTCATTATGAAGAGTTGCTCGAGAAACCAAAGACCCAGAAATCATAACCGGTTCCAGTTCAGCTACCGGCTTTACAACTCCGGTCCGACCGATTTGAAAGGTAATATTGTTTAATATCGTTTCCACTTCCAGGGCTTTGAATTTGTATGCGATTGCCCATTTAGGATATTTGGCAGTATAGCCAATTAGATCATACAAATCAAATTCATTTACCTTTAATACAACTCCATCGATTTCATATGGTAGATTGAAACGACTGGTTTCGACTTCTTTGATATAGTTGATTACTTCTTGTATCGACTGACAGTTCTTTGTCTTGTCATTGACTTTGAATCCTTGGGATTTTAGAAATTGCAATGATTCATAATGGTTATTCAATCCATTATCGGCAATCATATAATGCATAAATGCATCCATTCTTCTGCTCGCAACCACTTTAGGATCCAACTGTCTCATGGTTCCTGCAGCGGCATTCCTTGGATTTCGAAACGTGTCCAAACCTTGTTCTTCTCGGGATTTGTTTAGCGCTTCAAATGCCGCTTTTGGCATGAAAATCTCTCCACGAACTTCTAGCTCTTCTTGGTAATCGATTCGCAATGGGATGGAACGGATGGTTTTGACGTTTTCGGTGATATCCTCACCTACAACTCCATCTCCACGTGTCGCTGCACGTTCCAAAAAACCGTCTCGATAAAGCAAAGAAACAGATAGCCCATCAATTTTCAGATCAGCTGTATATGTATAGTGTGAAACGCTTTTTCTGATTTTGTCATCAAAATCTAATACATCTTCTTCACTAAACAAATTTCCCAGTGACAACATTGGTCTTTCATGAGTAATCTTATTAAACTTGGTTCCTACCTGACCACCGACTCTTTGTGTCGGCGAATCTTTCGTGATTTGATCTGGATGCTTGTCTTCCAAGATTTTTAACTCATGCAAAAACATATCGTAATCATAATCGCTCATGGTTGGATTATTTAGTACGAAATATTCATAATTTGCTTGTTTTAATACTGTTCGTAATTCTTTGATGCGTTTGATATCATCCATTCTCAGACTCCATTAACTCATAACTCGGGTGGTCTTTCAATAATATCTTAATCCCCGTAGGGCTCTTAAATGCTACTGTTATTTTGTCAGTATCCACACTAACGACAACACCTTTGCCAAATGACTTGTGCATGATCTTGTCTCCGACTTTCACGTGGTGTTTGACCTCTTGATAATCATATTGTTTGTAAGTAGTCGTTTTTGGTTGACTATGATACGGTTTCTCTATTACGATGTTTTTAGGGCGATGCATGCCTTTTCGATCCAATAAATCTGTGTCAATCTCATCTAGAAATTGTGAATCCAAGTTTTCCATATAATGTCCGTACATGAAACGACTTTGGCAATTTGTTAAGTACACAAGATCTTTAGCCCTCGTCAATGCAACATAAAAGAGTCTTCTCTCTTCTTCGACGTTATTCTGTTCTTGAAGGCTTTGACCGGACGGAAACAAAGTCTGTTCCAAGCATGTGATGAAGACAATTTTGAATTCCAACCCCTTTGCGGAGTGAACAGTCATCAAACTGATATAATCCGTTTGATCCATATTATCTTCTACTTCTTCTCTAAGTGCTAGATCATTCAGCAACAATGCAAGTATTTCATAATTCGAGAAATTGACGTCATAATCTTTGATTTTTTCAAGAATAATGGTCTTGAATTCATTGACATTGTCTAATCTTCTTTCTGCCTCGAATGCCTTCTCATCCATCAAGTCGCTATTTTCTAACATTGCCTTATATCCAGATCGCTCTAGTAGGAGATCATAGGTTTCTAACAGGTTTCTGTTTTCAATGTCTTTTTGCAAGTCAATTATATCATTTTTCAACTGATTTAAGGCTTGTTTCGTCTTTTTATTAACAAATGGCATATCCTCGTCAATAACATCCATTAATTTCAGATTGTGTTCACGTACATATTCTTCCATTCGAGAAAAACTTACGTTGCCCAAGCCTCTTTTTGGAACATTACATATCCTTGAAAAAGCATAATCATCGCCTTTGTTGATAATCAATCTCAAATAGGCAATTACATCTTTAATTTCTTTTCTTTTATAGAAGGATATATTTCCGATCACTCGATGATTCATATTGTATTTCAAAAATACATCTTCAAATCGCCGACTCATTGAGTTGTTTCGATATAGAATTGCAATATCTCTTTTATCATATCCACTGTTTAGTAACGAACGAATCTTGTCGTAGATGAAATACGCCTCTTCTTCGTCCGTACCAGCTTTGTAATGGACAATCTTTTCACCAGGACCCAGAGTAGAATACAAATCCTTCGGAATTCGAGAACGATTGTTTTGAATGACAGAGTTTGCTGCTTTCAAAATATTGTCTTTGGATCGATAATTCTGATCCAATATTATCTTGTGATAATCTGGAAAATCGGTCATGAACTTCTGGATGTTTTGGATATTGGATCCCCGGAATGCATATATGCTCTGATCCTCATCACCGACAATAAATAAGTTCTTATGCTTGTTCCCAAGTAATCTAACTATATCATATTGGAGATCGTTAGTATCTTGGAATTCATCGACTAGAATATATTGAAACATGTTTTGATACTTCTCTAAAACCTTTGGAAACTTGTTAAATAATTTTAATGTCAAAACTAACAGATCTTGGAAATCAACAAGATTGTTATTCTTTAAATAACGATTGTATTCTGGATATACTTGAGCAACCACAGAACGAATCGGTTCTTCTAAGAAATCAATCTTTAATTGGTTTCCTTTTGCTTTTTGAATCAGCTTATGAATGATTTTAGGGTAGAATTGTTTTAAATCATAATTCTGTTGTTTCAAGATATTCTTTGTTATTATCGTAGAATCTTCGTCATCGATAATTTGAAAATCACTATCGTAATCTAAGTTATGAATATCATATCTAAGAATCTTAGCTCCCATGGCGTGAAAGGTTGAAATCCATATTCCACTTACCGGTAAATCAATCAATTTGAAAACACGGCTTCTCATTTCTTCTGCCGCTTTATTTGTAAATGTGATCGCTAAAATATTTGTAGGAGATATACCAATTTCCCCAATCAAATAAGCAATTCTATTTGTTAATACTCTTGTTTTTCCAGATCCAGCTCCCGCCACTGCCATAACCGGTCCATATACCGTTTTAACAGCTTCAATTTGAGATGGATTTAGACGTTCAAAAACCTCTTGTTCCATGTACATCACCTTTGTATATATTATACCATAATCTGTAGCTTTTTTATATAGTTTTAGATGGTTATTCTTTGTTTTTACAAAATATGGACAATCAAATTCGATTTTTTAATATTGCCATTTATAACCTATATTTGGGCATTTTTATAAATTCTAATCATGAGTTGTCAAACGAGATTGTCAATTTAGTGGAAAAAACTTTGATCATTTGGGCGTTGCTCTCTTTTGGAGACTAAATCTATTTAAAAACAAGTGGATTTTATGTTAAATTTTGATCTTGTTCTAACGCCGAATAAATGAAGGTGACTGTTCTAATATTTAGCTAGTATTGATCAACGCGCATTTTTATAAAAAAAGTAAGAAAAAAGATCAATGCACTACTCATAAATAACATACTTAAAATTATAGTATTTGGTCCAATTCTAATACTTATCGATTTAGTGTAAATCGCCATAATAAGGCATTTTATATGCTTTTTTGATATCTTATTGAAACCCACTATAATAAAAAGTCGAGTGATCGACTTTTTACTTAAAACTTGATTTTAATTCACAAATACGATTGAAAACAAGTCCTTCAGATGAGGAATCATAATCGGTTGAGAAATATCCTTTACGGATGAATTGGAATCTCTCAAGCGGGTGTGTATCTTCGATTGCTTTTTCTACAAATCCTTCCAATTCAGACCAAGAATTTGGATTTAATCTATCTTCTAAATCTCGCTTGGAATCTGAATCAATCATCAGCGGTTCAAACAAGTTGAATGTTGCTCTTTTCGATGTCGTAGCTTCCACAAAGTGGATGGTTCCATTTGGTTTTCTTTCATCAAAGCCTGACCCTGATTTTGTCTTTGGATCATAAGTGCATTGCAATTCTACAATATTCCCAAAATCATCATATTTTACCTCATTACAAGTAATGAAGTATGCATACATTAATCTTACTTCAATTCCCAAAGCTAATCGTTTCCATTTTTTATTTGGTTTCTCTTCCACAAAGTCTTCTCTCTCTATGAAAAGATTTCTACCAAACGCGACTTTTCGATTACCCATTGCTTCGTTGTCTTTATTATAAGGAGCATCCAACCATTCCACCTGGTCCTCAGGGTAATTCGTAATAACGACCTTTAGTGGTTCCAAAACAGCGTTTACTCTCTTGACTTTATAATTCAAATCATTCCGAACAGAGTTTTCCAACATCTCGCTAGATACTGTTGAATTGATTCTAGACAATCCAGTACCTAAGACAAAATCTTTGATTGCATCTTTTGTATAGCCCCTTCTTCTGAGTCCGGTAAGCGTAGGCATACGAGGATCATCATATCCTCTAACGAGATTCTTGTCAACGAGCTGTTTCAAATAACGTTTTGACATAATCGTATTGGTGATATTTAGACGTCCGAACTCGTATTGGTGAGGAACATGAGGAGTCTCACATTTTTCAACGACCCAATCATATAAGATTCTATGATCATCATATTCCAATGAACACAATGAATGGGTAACGCCTTCGATAGCATCTTGCAAAGGATGAGCGAAATCGTACATTGGATAAATGCACCATTTATCTCCGGTATTATGATGATAAATATGAATGATTCGATATAGAACCGGATCTCTCATATTCATATTTGGATGAGACATATCAATTTTTGCTCTTAATGTCTTTTCGCCATCACCAAACTTCCCGGCTTTCATTTCCTCAAACAACTGTAAATTCTCTTCTACTGTTCGGTTGCGATATGGAGAATCTTTTCCAGGCTCTGTTAATGTCCCTCTATAGTCTCTCATTTCTTCTTGAGATAAATCACACACATAAGCTAAATTCTTTTTAATCAATTTAATTGCGTAATCATATGTAATTTCAAAGTAGTCGGAACCAAAGAAAATATTTGCCGGTTCATACCCCAACCATTGAATGTCCTCTTTGATTGCTTCGACAAAAGAACTGTCCTCTTTGACAGGATTTGTATCGTCGAACCTAAGATTTGTTCTACCACCGAATTGTTTTGCCAACTCAAAATTGGTAATGATAGCTCTAGCGTGGCCAATATGCAAATATGCATTCGGTTCCGGTGGAAAACGAGTTACTATTTCTTCCACTTTTCCGCTCGCAAGATCTTCTTCCATTATGGTCTTAATGAAATTGGATTCTATTTCCATTGTTATTCCTCCTTGTTGATTTCCAAACGACTGGATCCGTTTAGCATAAAATCATCGTATTTCTGTTCTTTTTTATATTTATAGTATCCTGCCGCACTAATCATAGCTGCATTATCCGTACAGTATTTCATGCTAGGAAAATATACTGGCACATCCGTGATTTGTTCTTTCATTTTCTGTCGCAATCCGGAATTTGCCGCGACACCACCGGCAACGATTACTTGTTTCACTTGATATTGATCTTTTGCCTTAATGGTTTTGGCAACTAAAACATCTGTCACAGCTTCTTGGAAACTCCTACAGAAATTCGCTATATGAATCTCTTCGTTTCGTTGTTTCATATTGTGATTTAAATTGATCACATGAGATTTTAATCCGGAGAAACTGAAATTGAAATCGTCGCTGTCAATCATCGGCCTAGGAAAATGATATTCTTCTTCTCCATCTCTTGCCATTTTATCGACAACTGGACCACCAGGATATGGCAATCCAAGCACTCTAGCTATTTTGTCATACGCTTCTCCAACAGCATCATCCTGTGTTTCTCCCAATTTCTCGAAAGAAAAATGTTCTTTCATCAGAATCAATTCTGTATGCCCTCCAGAAACAACGAGTGCAAGTAAAGGAAATTCAAAATCATGCTCAATATTGCTGGCGTAAATGTGTCCTGTAATATGATGAACTCCTATAATCGGTATATGGTAGTTCAAACTGATTACTTTCGCGGCGTTGACGCCAATTAAAAGAGACCCAATCAATCCCGGACCTTCCGTGACTGCAATCAAATCCAAATCTTCATATTCAATTTTTGCTTCTTTCATCGCTTGATCAAACACATAAGTGATTCCTTTGATGTGTTCTCTTGAAGCGATTTCGGGTACTACCCCACCATATTCCTTGTGAATGTCTATCTGTGACAAAACCACATTGGATAATACTTCTTTCCCATCTATTGTTACACTAACACTGGTTTCGTCACAACTGGTTTCCACACCCAGTACATACATATTAATCACTTCCAATACCGACATACATTAAAAACGCATCTTCTCCATTGGAATAATAATTCTTACGGACTGTCACGACCTTAAAATCAAATGATTCATACAATTTGATTGCCGGTTCATTAGATGCTCGAACTTCCAATGTGATTTCTTTCACATGGATGGCACCCAGATATTTCATGACATAATCCATAAAGGATTTTCCCAAATGCATTCTTTGATATTTCTTTATGATATAGAAATTATTGATTTGTGCTTTGTCTTCATCAATCCAAAGACTGATTTGACCAATAATCTCTTTTGTTTCTTTCTCTTCCATGATGAGATATCGCATCAAATCACTGTTTTCTAAATGGGATTTGATGGTTTCTTCACCAAGCGTCTCTCCCAAAAGCACCATATCGTATTTTGCGATTGTGGCAACATCTGAGATCCGCATATTTCTAATCGTGATTTCCATGTTTATTTCGTTCCGCCTCCGTGATTCTGAGATAATTCGGTTTTAATTCATGGATTTCATCGATATCTTGAAGTAGGTTGGATTGTATGATCTTGTTAGCATTTGGTTTTCCTTCTGCGATGAAATCATATGTAAAATCAAATTGTTCCAAGTATGTCTCGATTTGTTCCAATGACTCTTCTGTAACAAAGTCCAATTTCCCGTTTACCTGTTTGAAACACGTGATAAATGCGTTTCCTCTTCTTGCATCTACATAAGGAATGACATATTCAGCGTCCGATGAAGACGCAATCAATGCGAGTGATGAGATAGTTTTTACCGGTATATTGTTCAGATAACCAATCATTTTAGCTACCGTAACTCCGATTCTAACTCCCGTATAACTTCCGGGCCCGACCCCGACAATCACCTCATCTAAATCCTGCAATCCAATATGTTCTTGTTCCAATAATTCATCCAGAAACGGTATGATTGTGACTGAGTGATTATTGATCCCTTCTTGGTATATGCTTTGAACCTCATGATTGTCTATTACAAGACTAAGGTAAATATATTTCGTTGCGGTATCGACTATCAATATCTTTGACAATTTGAAGATACCTCCCTTCGCCTTGAATCGTAACGGTTCTCAAATCATCCTCTTCCACACGAATGGATACTCGCAACATTTCGACTGGTAACATCATTTCTATATAGGGATACCATTCGATAACGCTGACACCGTTGCCATAGATGAATTCATCGAGTTCAAAATCATATCCGATTTCCTCTAAACGATAGACATCCATGTGATAAAGATTCAAGTTTTCATTATCATACACTTTCAAAATCGTAAAGGTTGGAGAGTTTAAATTCGCACTGATTCCCATGTGTTTTGCAAGATACTTGGTGAATGTGGTTTTACCGGATCCTAAATCTCCGGTCAATCCCAAGATGAAACCAGGAAACAAATGTCCTGAAATAATCGCAGACAATCTGTTAGTATCATCTAATGTTTTGATCTTGATCTTTGTTTCCACAGGAACCCTCCCAATTCATAGATTTTCATAGTAAGATTATAACATAGAAACATCAAAAAACGATGCCTTTTCGCATGAAAAACAAGTAATATCTCAGTTTATGCGAACCAAAACTAGGTTTGTGCTATAATAAGTATTAGAACATTTTGCATTGCATTTTTAAATCGAGGTGATTTTCTGTGTTCCTAATCGTTCACAACCCTTTATCTAGCAATAAAAAGTCGAAAAAGACAACAAGCAAGATGGTAAAATTCTTTCAAAGGCATTCCATTCCATTCTTGCTAAAGTCCACATTGAAGATTGAAAATCTGAATGTCTTTTTAGACGGACATCCTAAAATTACCGATATTCTATATTTGGGCGGAGACGGATCCATCAATTACCTTGTAAACCACGTCGATGTCCATAGCATAAAACAAAATATCTATTTGGCAAAATCCGGTTCCGGAAACGACTTCATCAAGAGTCTTCTCCCAATTAAACAAGGGAATGTGACAGTGGGAAATGCACATACAAATCTAGGAGATTATAAATTCGTTAACGGCATTGGTATCGGTATTGATTCATTGATCTGCCATTATGTAGATAAAGATGAAAAGAAGAATAAATTGTCTTACTTCATCAATTTTTTCCGGGCTATCATCAAATATCGCCGTAGAAGCTTCGATGTCGTTGTGGATGGCAAAGAATATCATTATGAAAAAAGCTATTTCGTAGTTGTACAAAACGGAAAATACTTCGGTGGCGGAATGAAAATAGCTCCATTCGCTGATATCACGGACGATGAATTTGTTGCGGTAGTGGCACATGATTTAAATAATCTGATTGTACAAATACTTTTCATGACTATATACTTTGGATGGCATCGATTCATCAAAAAAAGAATTACCTTCTTAAAGGGTAAAGAAATCAAAATCAAAACCGACGAACCCTATTATTTCCAAACAGATGGTGAAATATTCTCTGGTGTCAACGAGATCACAGTCACGAAATCAACCTCAAAAGAGTTCCATGCCTTCCGTAAAAAACATTTCAAACAATCCATATTTAAAAAATTCCACTCAAATAAATGAGTGGAATTCTTTTTATAGTTTTTCTTCTAATTCTCGTTTTAATTCTTCATAACCAGGTTTTCCCAATAATGCAAACATATTTTTCTTATATGCTTCAACTCCCGGCTGATTGAAAGGATTGACATCTAGTAGGTATCCAGAAACTCCACATGCAAGTTCAAAGAAATAAACAAGATATCCAAAACTATAGGCGGATACTTCAGGGATTTCAACTACAATGTTTGGAACCCCACCATCTTTATGGGCTAATAGCGTTCCTTTTAGCGCTTGTTTATTAACATAGTCAACACCTTTGCCTTTGATATAGTTTAGCCCATCCAGATTCTGTTCATCTTCTTCGATAAAGATATTGGATTCTGGTTTTTTTATGCTGAGAACTGTTTCAATGAGAATGCGTTCTCCTTGTTGAATATATTGACCTAAGGAATGAAGGTCGGTGGAAAATGATGCGCTACTTACAAATAACCCTTTGTTGTTTTTGCCTTCTGATTCACCAAATAATTGTTTCCACCACTCTGAGAAATAATTCAACCTTGGTTCATAATTCACTAGCATTTCGATTGATTTCCCATTTCTGTATAGCAAATTGCGAACCGATGCATACATATGAACATCATTTTTTTCGATACTATTTTTTTTGTAATAACTTCTTGCGGCTTTCGCGCCTTTTAGGATTTGACGAACATTGATTCCCGCTGCGGCGATAGGCAATAATCCCACAGGCGTTAACACCGAATAGCGTCCTCCAATAGTATCTGGCACAACAAATGTCTCATATCCGTTTTGATCTGCCAGCTTGCGCAATGCCCCTTTGTTGATATCTGTTGTTGCATAGATTCTCTCTTTTGCGCCCTCTGCTCCGTATTTTTCTAAAAGTAATTTCTTCAGTAAACGAAAAGCGATAGCTGGTTCTGTCGTTGTTCCTGATTTTGATATTACATTGATTGAAAAATCTTTATTCTCTAAATAATCTGTCAATTCGGATAAATAAGTTGAGGACATATTCTGGCCAGCGAATATAACTTCAAACCCTTTTCTTTTTGAGAAGTAAGGTTTCATAAATTCAATTGCCGCTTTAGATCCCAAATATGATCCACCAATTCCGATTACGATTAAGACTTTGGACTGTTTTCGTATTTTTTTTGCAGCCATAAGGATTCGATTTAACTCATCTGTATCGAATTGAGCAGGTAAATCTACCCAACCAAGATAATCACTACCTAAACCGGATTTATCATTTAATGTATTCCTGGCTTTTGTGACTTCTTTTTGTATTTGTTTGAGTTCATTTTCATCTATAAATGACATTGCATAACGAAAATCAACATTCAAGTATTGCTCCATAATTACCTCCGGAAATTTTTTACAATTTATTATAACATATCCATACATTTTCAAAAAGAAAAACGATGGAATCCATCGCTTTAAGAATAGAAATATCTGCGATTCTATTAATGAATCGAATCAAAAGGGCTATAATCATCGATTATAGGTTCTGAATCAACTAAATCTTCTTCGGTCCAAATTAAGGTTTTACAAATTCTTCTTTACAAACCTTAATTTAAGTGGTAAACTATGTTTGTGAAACCGTTTTAATCCACTTCATTAATTCGGAAGAAATCCTTACTCAATGCATGTGTCAACCCCAATACATTCGTTTTCGATTTGTAGGTTGATTTCGTAAGCAGATTTAACATCATAATCTGGGAGCGCAAACAATTTTTTATCTCCGAAATGCTTTCAGGAATACTTTCGATCACCTTGCTGTTGATAACGATTGTCTGAGGATTTAGAATCTGGCAAATATTATTAATGGTTATTGCTATATACTTAACAAAATCTTCATAGATCCCTTCTGCTATAGGGTCTTTTGCTTTGAGTCTAATTATGAATTCATCAATTCCAATCTGTTCATTGGAACGTTCGAAATATTGTTCTTCCAATGCAACATCTGAAATATATCGTTCCACACATCCGTGGTTTCCACAGACACATTTTTTTCCATTTGGAACGATGATGGTATGTCCGATTTCTCCGGCAAACCCATCCTGACCGGTATATAATTGATCTTTGATTATAATACCCATACCAACACCAATACCAATATTTAATGCTATCAAGTTTTCTTGATTGGAATATATTCTGTTTTCTCCTAAAGCGGATATATTAGCTTCATTTTCAACGTACGTTGGCAGTCCTGAGTATTCCTCTACTATTTTTTTGAGTTCTATGTCTTTCCAAGATGAAAAAGGGGCAAAAACAATTTTCTTTGTTTTTGACAAAATTCCGTAGACACCAATTCCTATTCCGATTATGCCGTACGTTGAATCATATGTGTTGTGTTTTAGCTCGTCAATCGTTTTGAGCAAGACCTTCAAATAAGGACTAAAATCGGGATTAGAAATTGGTTTCTTTATTTCAAAAAGCACTTCCCCAAATAGATTTGCGACAACCCCATAGATTTGATGGGTTTGCAGATCCAAACTTAAAATACGTCCTGCATTTTTGTTTAAAATAATCGCATTTGCAGAGCGTCCACTTGTTTTTATTTTCTTATCAAGCTCGATTACGATAGATTTATCAATCAATTCCTTGATAATAGAAGATATCGTAGCTTTGTTCAAAGTTGTGATTCTTGCAAGTTCCACTCTTGAAGTTTCTTTAATTTCAACCATTCTATCTATGACTAGATTCATGTTCTTGATTTTGATGGATTTGGAATTTGTTGTACTCACATTATCACCCTTTCGGAGTTAATTTCATTATATACTAAACAAAATCGATAAGCAAACTAGATTTTATTTAAGGAGACAAATATGAAGTATTTTAAGAAAATCGAACCTATAAAATACGAAGGTTCCAAAAGCACCAATCCTTTTTCATTCAAGTATTACAATCCGAACGAGATCATCCTTGGCAAACCTATGAAGGAACATCTGAAATTCTCGATGGCGTATTGGCACACTCTTACAGGATCAGGTATTGATCCTTTCGGTAGCGCTACCGTAGAACGTTCTTGGGATGATAACGCTGAAAACGAGATAGATAAAGCAAAGGTTCGTGTAAAAGTAGCTTTTGAATTAATGGAAAAGCTAGGTATCGAATACTTCTGCTTCCATGATAGAGACATTGCACCAGAACAAGATACACTGGAAGAAACCAATCGTGTACTTGATGAAATCGTCGACATAATAGAAGGCGAAATGAAGCGTACTGGAATCAAATTGCTTTGGGGTACTGCAAATCTCTTTGGAAATAAACGCTTCGTCAACGGAGCAAGCACTAGTCCGAACGCGGATATCTTTGCATTCGCTGCCGCACAAACCAAAAAAGCGATGGAGATCACCAAACGTCTTGGCGGCTCTGGATATGTATTCTGGGGCGGTAGAGAAGGCTATGAAACCTTGTTGAATACTGATATGAAATTCGAACTTGACAATTTTGCTAGATTCTTGCATATGGCAGTGGATTATGCCAAAGAAATTGAATTCAACGGACAATTCTACATTGAACCAAAACCGAAAGAACCAACAAAACATCAGTACGATTTCGATAGTGCAACTGTCATTTCATTCTTAAGACAATACGGTTTAGATAAATCATTCAAATTAAACATTGAGACAAACCATGCAACTTTGGCTGGTCATACCATGAACCACGAATTACGTTTGGCAGCGATCAATGATATGCTGGGAAGCGTCGATGCCAACCAAGGTGATTTATTGCTGGGATGGGACACCGATCAATTCCCTACTGATATTTACGGTGGAGTACTTGCGATGTATGAAATTATTCGAGCAGGAGGATTCACTACCGGAGGATTGAATTTCGATGCAAAAGTCAGAAGACCCTCATTTAAAGAGGAAGATTTGTTAATTGCCCACATTGCGGGAATGGATACGTATGCGGCAGGATTGAGAATCGCCGCACGCTTATGGGAAGATAAAGTGTTGGAAGACAATCTGGATCACAGATATCGATCTTTCAACGATGGCATTGGTAAAAAGATCGTATCCAATGAGGTTGGATTCAAACAATTGGAAGAATATGTTCTAGCCAAAAAAGAATTGAATCCAAACGAACCTGGAAAACAAGAATTACTTGAAGCAATTTTGAATCAATACATCATAGGATAACACGATGTATATCGGAATAGATTTAGGCACTTCTGGTGTCAAACTCGCTCTTGTAACAAAAAGCGGTGAAGTCATCAAAACAGTCTCGAAATCGTATGATATCATCATCCCTCACCCCTCTTGGAGCGAACAGGATCCCTATCAATGGTTTGATCAAACCTTTGAGGCATTGAAAGAAATTGTTGTCGGTTTCGAAAATCAAATTAAGGGAATCGGCTTTTCCGGACAGATGCACGGTTTGGTCATTTTGGATCAAAATGATTCTGTATTAAGAAATGCTATATTATGGAATGATCAAAGAACCGTGAAGGAAGTAGAGTATCTCAACGGTACAATCGGCATCCAAACTCTTGTCGAAGAAACAGGTAATATTGCATTAACTGGGTTGACGGCTCCAAAACTACTTTGGGTTAAAAACAATGAACCAAAGATATTTTCACAAATCAATAAAATCATGTTACCAAAAGATTATTTGGCGTATCGCTTAAGTGGAGTGTTTGCGAGTGATGTATCCGATTTGTCCGGTACTTTATTCTTTGATTGTAAACGAAAATGCTATAGTGCAAAAATGCTTGATATGCTTTCAATCAAAGAATCTATGTTGCCTAATGTGTTTGAAAGTTATGAACAGATTGGCATTTTGAAGAAGGAACTTGCGGACCAACTGAATATCATTCAAGAAGTTCCAGTCATTATCGGCGGTGGAGACCAAGCGGTCGGTGCCGTGGGAATGGGAATTGTCAATGATGGCGAATCAAGTATCAGCTTAGGTACGAGCGGTGTTATATTCGTCGCAAGTGATTCCTATAAAGTAGACCACATTAGCCATTTTCAATCATATGCACATGCCAATGGCAAATTCCATACTATGGCCGTTATGCTAAACGCTGCCGGAGCAATAAAGTGGTGGCTGGAACAGGTCACTGAAAGCAAGGACTATGCTTCCTTCTACAAGCGAGTCTCTCAATGTCCAATAGCAGACAGTATTTTCTTTCTTCCATACTTGATGGGGGAACGGGCTCCAATCAATGATCCATATGCAAAAGGAGTATTCTTTGGCCTTGGTGCTCACCATGGTCAAGATGAAATCGGAAGATCCGTAGTTGAAGGTGTAACATTTGCACTAAAAGATTCATTTGAGTTGATTCGCTCCTTAGGAGTTGACATCAAAAAGGCAAGAATCACTGGCGGCGGAGCAAAGAGCCAAGTGTGGCTCCAAATGATTTCAGATATCTTAAATACTGATATCGCAAAAGTCCAAACAGATGAAGGCCCGGCATTTGGAGCAGCAATTTTGGCTATGGTAGGTTCCGGTGCATATCAATCCGTTCAAAAAGCTTGTGAGATAACGATAAAAGAAACCGAAGTGTTCCATCCGAATCCACAAAATCACAGCGTATACCAAAAAAAATACAATACCTTTGTAAAACTCTACCCAAATGTGAAACCTTTGTTCCAAATACTGGAATAATACGCCTTGCAATCCATGAATTTTTTTTGACCCATTTACCGCTGGAACCCTTTACATATCTTCGTATAAGTGATAAACTATTGGGTAAGAAAACTTTTAAATATTTAATTTATATAATTAAATCATATTATGAACTAATCCAC
>JAFGQH010000055.1 GCA_016935815.1 Bacilli bacterium
AAGTTATTTCTTTTATCCTTTGTTCCAAGAATAAATAGAAATATGTCATAAGGTTCCACGCTAGTATCGATAAAAAACCACCTATAATTAAGCCTATTCTTTTATGATTCTCATCCTTTCTGTAAATATATAGCAGAGCTATCAAAAATACATCCATAAGACCCCACACCGAGACAAAAACACCCAATACTACATGAGATGTATAATCAATAAAGAAAATTAAATCAATAATACAGAGAAGATTAAAAAGAATCAAACTTCCAATCGACTGTTTTGTAATAAAGTCTATACCATTATGATTACCTTCAATTTCGGTTTTTCTAGTACGCATCTTATTAACATCAACTTTCTTTATGATAAAGATGTATTACCTATCCACATTTTAAGTTTTTCATCTAAATCTAATACTTCTAAAACAAAATATCCAGCTACTGCTATACCTAATCCTAAAGAGCCTCCGACTATTACTGATGTGGCAAAGTGTATTTATGTCAATAAAGTGGACACAATAAGTAAGACAAATCTCACTTAAAATAATGCATTTGATAAGGTGTCTTGCACCCTATCGAACCATGAATACGATTGCGATTATAATATCCCTCTATGTATTCAAATAATTTTGTTTTTGTTTCTTGAAAATCTTTGAATTTTCTTCTATATACGAATTCTCTCTTTAAACTCGAATGAAATGATTCGATGACCGCATTGTCATACGGTGTGCCCTTTCTGGAATAAGAATGAATCATTTCATAATTTGAAATCAATTCTTCTACATCATAGCTTGTATATTGACTTCCTAGATCAGAATGAACAATAATGTCTTTTGTTCTTTTGTTTTATATCTTGCTTGTTTTAAGGATTCAATCACGATTTCATCTTTCATATGTTTGGAATATGCAAATCCAATCACCATTCTGGAATACAGATCCATGACACTGGCTAGATAAGTCCACCCATCCAGAACTGTATGGATATAAGTATTGTTCATCACTCATTTTTGGTTTGGAGCTGTAGTCTTGAAATCCTGTTTCAATATATTTTCTCTTTCCTCTATAACTTCTTTGGATCCCTGGGGGCGAAGCTTCTTGACAATAATCGATCTTAGCCTAATCGCTTCATATAGCGACTGACTAACTTTAGCGACACTCTGATATCTTCCTTTGCTAGTTCTTTTCTAATCTTTGGCGCTCCGTAGATTGAATCGAATTTGTTATAGATGTCGATAATCTTGATTTCCAACTCTCGCATCCGTTTTTCTCTTTTGCTCACCTTATGATGTTTTACTTTGTAATAAGTGCTACGATTCAATTTAGTAACTCTACAAATGATCTTGATCGGATACATGTGTTTATATAATTCAACGAATGAAACAAGATTCTTTATTGTTTTTTGGCGAATATGGCGGTAGCTTTTTTTAAGATGTCATTCTCAACTTCCAATTCTCTAATGCGTTTTTGCATCGCCTGGTATTCTTTGAGTGATATCTCTTGATTATCTTCTATACTAACTGGTTTCAATTCCTTGATCCATTTGTACAGTGTCCCTGTTGGTATGCCATA
Source organism: Bacilli bacterium (assembly GCA_016935815.1). Lineage (GTDB taxonomy): Bacteria > Bacillota_I > Bacilli_A > Izemoplasmatales > Hujiaoplasmataceae > 4572-104. The sequence continues at coordinate 1,560 of JAFGQH010000055.1, forward strand.
TTCACTGGAGAGCTTATAGACCGAAGTTCCCGCTTGGTGTAGTTTGAACATTTGTTCTTTGAACTCAGGACTATATCTTTTTCCATTATTAGACAACGTCTTCACCTCTTTCCTTATATTCTATCATATAAACAAGAGTCTTACTATCCTTGTCTACTCTTCTATACTAACACCAGCTGTATAATATCAAATCAATAATGAAATGTCAATTTGATACATTGTTTTATATTTTCGAAACGCTTGTCTGCCATCGTGTAGGAATCCATTTAATCGAGTAAATTTGAGACGTAATCTTGTAGTAATTCATTTGTTTTCCAAAATCGACCTTGTTTTTTGTGACTCTTTCCTGACTAATCTGTATTGAGAAGTTCAAAACACCTCCATTTATTGAAAGAAAAAAGCCTAATACTAATTGTATCAGGCCTTTGCTTTCAATATGGAGCAAGCGAGGGGAATCGAACCCCCATTAGATGCATGGCAAGCACCGGTTTTACCATTAAACTACACCTGCTTTTCTGTCGTATATATATTGTAACGGAAAACCACTATTTTTTCAACTGTTTTTTCTTGGTTTCCGACAATTTTTTTAACAGAAACTCTTCGCTTAACATTTCTCCTGTAATCTCTTTGGACTGGATGCAAGCATTGGCTGCGAATTTCCCCATCAGCAATGATTCTTCTAGAGAATAGGCATTCAGATCACCATATAGGAATCCAGCAAAGAAATTATCTCCTGCCCCGTTTGTGTCGACGATGTCGATTGAATCGGAGTCGATATCAATGATGTTTTTCTCGGAATCCATTGCACTTGCGCCTTTATCTGCATGTGTTACAACAATCCACTTCTTCCCTGCCTCGATCATATCTTCCATAAACTTTTTGTACTCTGGCAATCGATCCGAAGACAAGAACAGATAATCTGCTGCATCCAAAAATTCTTGGTGATAGGGATTGCCTTGGTCATAGTCATGAATATCGCAGTAAACAGTCTTCTGATGTTTCTGTAATAGGGGTATGAATTTCTTGCAATAGTCTTTGATGTTCAAAATCACAATATCCGCTTCGATAATGTTGGTCTCGTACTTGGATACATCGATATTGGATCCATCTTCTTTGGTTGTGAAGATGGAAATTCGTCTACCGGATGCGTCCATGATATTCGTATGTCTTTCAGTACTACCAAAAAATTCCGGGTAGAACTTGATCCCCGACTGTTTCATTGTATCGATTATGATATCTCCAAATACATCAGTCCCTATCGCTGCAATCATTGTTACGTCAAACCCTAGTTTTTGCAACGCAATCGCTTTTCCACTTCCAGTAGAACCAACCATGGAATAAGCGTCCTTCGCAAAGACTGTCTGTGAAACCGGCTCTAAAAACGCTTCTACATGGATAATATCATCATAAGAAACACCACCAAGAATTAGTACGTTCAAGCCATCACCTACTTCGCCAATTTACGGAATGTATTGACATATCCACCTTTGATCATGGATACTTCATTCGCTACAATCAAAGCATCATCATCAAGTTCATTGATTCTTTTGATAACATCGTCTTTATTTTTTCGGTTTGTAAAGATCATCAAGACTTTACGACTCTTGTTTTTCCCTTGAGCAGCGATGACAGTGACACCATATCCGGCATTGCGAAGTTCATTCACGACTTTGCCTGCTTCTTCTCGCATGATGATTGCTTGAATATAGATCTTGCCGACTGCGAGTTTATGTTCCAATATCGACCCTAAATATACTCCGGTCGCAAAACCGATACTATAGATGATTCCCTTGAGTGGAGCCGATGCAACACCAACGATTACTCTGGATGCGACAAAGACCCACAACAGAATTTCGACCATGGACAAAACGGTTCCCAGTTTCCGGTAACCTTTGTTAATATAGATAATACGCAATGTACTGATTGACACCTCGATCACTTTTGCAAAGAATATCAACAGAATTTCCCACAAAGGAACAGATGTCAGAAAATCCCATATGGCATCCCACATATAATCCACCTCGATTTCACACTCATATTATACTATAAATCCTAAAAAACACTACTAAAAGCAATGAAAAAACGGTTTCTTATTGAAACCGTTCTGTTTCTCTTCGAATCAAGCTTGGATTTTTACATCAAAGGTCTGTGAATTCTGTTCTTCGAAGGTGTTAATCAATTGATAAATGATATAAGCTGACAAGAAGATTACGAACAAACCGCACACAGTTATGACAGCGTAGATACCCAAATAGAGGTATATACTATATCGGAATATTAAGATGGAGATTCTAGAGAGCACTCCGCTTACAAATACGACTATGATATATACTAGATACAATCGTTCAATCTTCCAATGGTTTTGATGGATGAATATCAATAGGTATATTTGGATCAAAGTGGTTATCAACCAGACGATATAGCCGAACGCATTCAGGGCGTTGATGAAGATTTGAAAACCGTTTGTACCTAAGTTCATCATGATCTGATCATAATAGACCCTAAGTACAATCATCGCGCCAGTGTACACGATACCCAATGTCAATAACCAAGGAATGATTTTGAATAAGGGAAGCGTTTTGACGTTGAGGCGTTTGATCGAAAAATACAAGACCATTCCTATCAAGTAGACAAAGAATGAACTTGGAAATTGAAATGCACTGGTAAACTGCAAGATGTTTTGTATGACATCCAATAGTTCATTGGGCAGCTGTGCATAAAACGTAAATGCAAGTGTATTTACAAACTGGATGCTCATACCGACAAGTCGCAACGCTATGTATACAAACACCAAGACCAATACTTCCTTTGGTACAAATCGTATTTTCCCAGTATCATGCAATTCATCCATATATCCAATTCTGGATGTAAACCATAACACCAATGTGGTCAAGGTGATCACGATCATGGTAATGAAAATCGAAATCGCGACAGGAATCCAATTGCCAAAATTCCCCATCATGACAAACGAGACAACCCAAGCGACGACAACCGCAATACCTCCAAACAAAACCGGTTTTATCAACTTACCATAATATTGATTTGCCGGAAGTTCCATCAAGGATGACTTCCAGAACAACCCGTGTCTTCTTTTGTTTAGATACAAAATCGTCATAACAATGACAAATTCCCAGTTCAACCAGTGTATCGGACTATAATCGTGATTCAATCCATCATACGCCACAAAACCGAAAAATATCGCAAGACTTAAATAGAACGATATCTTCAACCCATAATCGAAAACAAAGACGATGTTTTCCTGCTGATCGTCTTGGTCGATATGAAAGGTTTTATAGGTAAATCCGATAATCAACGTAAGAACCAGAGACCCGAACAGGAAAACATTCATCACAATTTCCAATCCCTCAAGACGCAACAACGTCTTTACCCCAAACGAGAAGACCAGATAAACCATTACTATCAATATGTTTTGAATACTGATCTTCCGTTGAACATCACTTTTTTTCACCAATGTTGCACCCCCTAATATACGTATCTCTTTCTATTATACATGAAATCCATAATAATTCCATCCACTAATAAAAAAGAGGACCGAAGGAGTTAGTTTCCATAAAACGGACAATTAAATAAAAAGAGTCGAAAGAACTTGTTTCCTAAAATGCAATGGA